>CATPBJ010000055.1 GCA_955652395.1 uncultured Terriglobales bacterium
ATAGTGCAACGCTCGCTACGCTGGCTGAGCAGAACCGCTGTCAGGTGGGGCCCACGATTCTGTTCGACCGCCTCCGGCAGGATCCCCCTCCTGACTTCATTCGTTTTCCCTGTTGGGTGCCGTTTGGTTGACCCAAGATCTGTGATGTAGTACGGCTCGCAGATGGTCGACAAATGGGGATTGGATGGCTTTGCCTATGGCAGCTCGCGGAGGCGAGTTTCGGCTCGCGGAAAATTGACGCCCCCTGCTGCGCTGCCCTGATGCTCGCCTAGAAACAAGAAAAGGATCGACGCGATCATTGTTTATCGGTGGACATTGCCTCTTCATGGTCGATAGTGGGCCTGCTCCCCGCCAGGGTTTGTAGCAATTGGCATCTATCTCTGGACGGCACGCAAGAGTTGGTTAGCCAAACCGCACTCAAGCTGTAGGAGGTGGCGGCACTTCTTGTTCCGACTTGTATGGGAGGCCCTGGAACCAAGCCGTCCGCCGCAGAAGGCCTCCGAAGGCCAATGGGGTGTATTCAATTCGCTTCATTACCGCTCTCTTCGTGAGAACGCTTGCCGTGGCTCAAATCTTCCGTAGCGCAACGCGAGCGTAGGGAGAACGAGCAAATTTAACAAGGTCGACGTCACAAGGCCGCCAAGTATGACCGCAGCCATTGGACCCTCGATTTCTCGGCCTGGGTCGCCACTCCCGATTGCTAGCGGCAATAGGCCGAGTCCGGTGACCAGAGCTGTCATCAATATGGGTGCGAGGCGTTCCGAAGCGCCGCGAAGTGCAGCATCCAGTCCCCAAGCCATGCCTTCCACTTCTACCAGGTGTTCGTAATGGGAAATAAGCATGATCGAATTGCGCAGGGTGATTCCAAATAAGGTCACAAAGCCGACGAGAGATCCAAGGGAAAGATTACCTCCCGTGAGCAATGCAACGAGCACTCCTCCAACTAGCGCAAGCGGTAAATTTAAGAGAACGAGCAGCAGGTTGCGGTAGTTGCCCATAACCATGGACAAGAGCAGAACGATGCCTAGCCCAGCCAACAGTGAGTTCACAAACAGATCTCGCCGGGATTGTGCCTGCGCCTCTGCCGTGCCAGAAAACTCCACGTACGTATCGTTGGGAAACGACAAGCGAGCGATGCGCTTCTGCGCCTCATCCACAAAGGAATCCACGGCACGCCCCTGAACATTGCACGTGATGGTCTGAACGCGACGTGCGCCCTGGTGCAAGATGACGTACCGTGCGGACGACTCGTAAATATCCGCAAGCTGCTTCAGAGAGACATAATTTCCGTCGGGACTGCGCAGTGGCAGCGCTCCTATCTCCGTTATTCTGGGTCGGCTATCGGCGCCAAGAATTACAGAGACGTCAAAAACCCGATTACCTTCGTAAATCTGTCCGACAATCTCACTCCCGTAGGCGGTCCGTATGACGTCGAGGATTTCAAGCGAATCAAAGCCCCAGCGGGCGACTTCGTCCTTCCGCAGCCGCACGACGATCTGTGGCATGCCGGTGGGAGACTGGATTTGCACTTGGGATGCGCCACGCACGGTGTCCAGTTCGTTGGCGACTTGCCCTGCTTCCTCGTCTAGTTGATTCAGATCGGTGCCGAAAACATTGACCACAACCGGGGTTTTGTACCCGGACAGAGTCTCATTGATCCGCTCTGTCAGAAACCCGTTAGAAGTTAGCAGTGGACCGGGAAGTTGGGAAATCGCTTCCTTGATGCCGTCCTGCGCTGCCTTGACTTGATTACCGTTGCGGGCCTGCAAATTCACATCAATTTCACTCTCATGGGTTCCCATCGTATCGGTCCCAAGTTCGGCCCTCCCCGCTCGTTGAGCGACGGATTGCACGGATGGAATTTTCAGCAAGGCCTCGGTGATGCGGTCTCCCAGTCGCATTGATTCCTGAAGGGAAGTTCCGGGGACAGCCGTCATATGTACGGTGATATTACCCTCGCGCAATTCGGGCAGGAACGACTCACTCAACAAGAACAGAGTTGCGATCCCGAGCGCAACAAAAAGGGCCACCGCTGCCATAACTAGCCGAGGCACTCTCTCAACGCGGAGCAGGAGGTCGTGATATCCCTCCTTCAACCAATGAACGACGGGCGGTTCTTGCGGCGGCAGATCGCGCTCGCCCAACAGAAGAACGCAAAGGGCAGGTGTAACCGTCAAAGCCACAACGAGCGAGGCGAGGATTGCCCAGATGTAGGCGATGCCGAGCGGCCCAAAGATCCTCCCAGCCAAGCCCGACATGTTCAGAACAGGAAAGAAAACCAGGATCACCGCAAACGTTGCGTAGACGACAGCGCTCCGCACTTCAATAGACGCATCGAACACGACTTGAACCGTCGAGCGAGGATTCGGCGAGGACCGATTTTCGCGCAGGCGACGATAGATATTCTCGACATCAATCACCGCATCGTCCACGACCTCGCCTATGGCAATCGAAAGCCCTCCCAGGGTCATCGTGTTCAAGCTCAAGCCCATCTTGTCGAGCGCAATCACTGCCGCGAGCAGGGAGAGCGGAATCGCGGTGCAGGAGATCGCAGCGGTGCGGAAGTTGAACAGGAACACGAACAGAACCACGACCACGAGGACGGCACCGATGAGCAAAGAATCCCGTACGTTATGGAGCGCGACATCAATGAAATCGGCCGCGCGAAACAACTCTGAGTGAAGCGAGATTCCTTGCGCTTCCAGGACGGGACGCAGGTCGGCCAC
>CATPBJ010000056.1 GCA_955652395.1 uncultured Terriglobales bacterium
GCGAGTTGACTTGACGATATTCACTGCAATTCCGCCGCGCGATAAGGTGTGGCGATCTATTGGCGGATAGATGTTAAACGAAAAGCTGTGTGGGGCGGACACTCTTGTCCGCCGCTTTGGATGCTGAGTCTTGTTTTCCGGCCTGGTTGCTTCCGAGGCCACAAGGAAGTAAACAGCTTTTGAAAATGGCCCAAGTCAAAAAAGCGGCGGACATGAGTGTCCGCCCCACACAGTCCGGGTACATCAGTCGTCTTGACCCGGGCATGGTTGCCCCGTGTCAGCCCTGACACGACGTCATCGAAGGCACACAATTTCACAGCCTTAAATCTTAATAAGTACCTATTAATCAATTGCATACGATTGGCCATTCGCCCGCTACATCCGGTACGTCCGGATTGAGGGAGGCAACTATGGAACTCGTATTCACGACCGTCGCAGTCATCGGCGGAATGACTTTTTCGCTTGCCGTCGCAATTCTTGTAGAAGAACTGATCTTCGGCAAGGTGCTCTGCGTGTTTTTCGCTCCTCGAGCGCCACAACCCAAAACAGCGATCCAGCGCTAGCCGTAGTAGTAGCTAACAACGATTGGAACCTTCGCTAGCGGGCGCGGGTCAATGCTCTTAGGGAGCTGCGGCGATGGTCCAGGCAGTGGTGCGTTTGAGAGGAGAGTGTTGAGGCCGAGTGGACCGCTGAGTCGGCGCGGGACGAACCCAGACAGTACCGAGAGCGAAGTCCAGAGCGATGCATCGTGCAGCTTATAATTCGCGCATCATTTTGTGCATCAATTCACGCATCCCAGGCATGCTTACGCCACTCCCTTCACGGTTTGTCACCTCCCTTCTGTTGGTTCTGGCGTTGCTGCTTGCGGCGCCGGCCCCCGCGCAGAACTGGGCCGCCTCGGAAGAACAGTTGGCGGGAAAGATTGTGTCGGCTACCGGCCCGAAAACGATCGCTCTGGAAGTCCTGAACCGCTCGTCGCTCAGCGCGGCAAAGACCGACGACATCCGGCGCAATCTTCTGACCCAGCTTGCTGTGATGGGCATGCATTTCGCCCCAGCAGAACAGGCCGCTGCAACCGTGCGGCTCTCACTTTCTGAAGACCTGCAAAGTTATGTCTGGATCGCGGAGATTCGCCAGGGCACGAATGCGTCTTCGATCGTCATGGTTTCCCTGCCGCGATCTACGCCGCTGTCGGTTGAACCCGAAGCAGCGGCGATGGTACTCCGGAGAATTCCATTGTGGTGGCAGCCGGAGCGCATTTTGGATGTTTTGGTCGTCGATGGTAATCCCGCGCGCATGTTGGTGCTGGATACGAATGGCGTGACATCTTACCGGCTTCAGGACAGCCGCTGGCAGGCGGAACAATCGCTTCCCATTGTCCATTCACGGCCGTGGCCGCGCGATCTGCGAGGAAGGCTGATATTGAGCAAAGACAAAGACCATTTTTGGAATGCCTACCTGCCTGGTGTCCATTGTCGCAACTCGGCGGGCGCGCCTACGGTGATGACGTGTTACGACAGCGACGATCCGTGGCCGATCGGGACCGACCTGGTCAGCCTGAATGCGTCGTTCGCCTCTGCGCGCAATTTCTTCAGTGGCGCATTGTCGCCCGGAGTGGGCAGACAAACGACGGCGCCGGCGTTTTACTCCGCCGCGGCCGTCCCTCGGGACCAAACCACGTCGTGGCTGCTGGCCGCCGTGGATGGGCAAGTGCACCTGCTCGACGGCAGCACCGATCGAGTGGTGGAAAAGCTGGGCTGGGGAAGTGATATCGCCAGCGTGCGCAGCGGCTGCGGGTCGGGCTGGCAAATCCTGGCAACTGGAGCCGGGGAAGGCCGGAGTGATGCCGTGCGAGCTTTCGAAGTGATTGGTCGTGAGCCTGTCGCTGTGAGCGCTCCTCTCGATGTGAATGGCGTTATCACTGCGTTGTGGACAGAATTTGGTGGAACCGGAGTCGTCGCGGTTGCGCACAATCCGGAAACGGGGAGATATGAAGCCTTCCGGCTTACTCTTACTTGTGGCCGTTAGTGTGTCTCTGGCTGTTTCCGCACCGGCCGGCACGCGCCCGCACTACGGCGGGACCCTGCGCCTGTCTGTACGGGAGACTCCCGCATCGCTTGATCCTGCCGACACCAGCCAGCCCGGAATGTTTGCGCTGCCCAACCTCTCGCGGCTCATATTCGACACACTCGTCACGCTGGATGCGCGCGGCCAGGCTCAGCCCGCATTGTCGACTTCATGGCAGGCCGATCCGGGTAATCAACGCTGGCAGTTCGGCATCCGCCGCGGAGTCACATTTCATGATGGAGGCACGGTCGGTTCAGATGCTGTCGCGGCGTCCCTTCGCGCTGCGAATCCGAACTGGAAGGTTTTCGCCGCGGGAGAAGCAGTCGTCGTCGAGTGCGACACACCCACTTCCAATCTTCCCGCAGTGCTGGCCCTGCCACGCTATGGCATCGCCAAACGTGGCGGCGGAAAGCTCATCGGCAGTGGGCCATTTTCCATCAACCGCTGGGACCCGGGCAAGCGACTCGTCCTGACCGCCCGTGACGACTATTGGGGTGGCCGGGCATTTGTGGATTCGATGGAGATTGAAGTGGATAAGAGCTTCCGCGAACAGATGATCGCGCTCGATCTGGGTAAGGCGGACATAGTGGAGGCCTCGCCGGACCAGGCGCGTCACGCAGTTGTGGAAGGCCGTCGCGTCGAGAGTTCAGCTCCCGCGGAATGGATGGCACTGGTCTTCAGCCGGGACAGCCAATCCGCGGACGACGGAAAATTGCGCGAGGCGCTAGGGCTCAGCATCGATCGCGAGTCTATGAGCACGGTGCTATTGCAGGGTGGAGGCGAGCCCGCCGGCACATTCCTGCCCAACTGGCTGACTGGCTATGGCTTTCTTTTCCCCACGGCTGTCGATCTGCAACGTGCCCGCCAGGTTCGGGGCGAGGTTCACACCGCCCCAGTGTGGACGCTGGACTATGACCCGTCCGATCCGCTGGCGCGAGTCATTGCGGAAAGAATCGCATTGAATGCGAGTGATGCCGGACTCACGCTTCAACCACTATCGCTCCAAACTGCAAGCTCCACAGTCGCTGATGTCCGACTGGTCCGCATGCCCCCGCCCTCGCTCGATGCGCGGGTTGCGCTTAGTGAGCTGGCCGCCAGCCTGGGACTACCGCCGCCTAAGTTCGAAGGCGATCCGGCCGGCGGCCTATACGCTGCCGAGCGCACGCTGCTGCAATCGCAGCGCGTGATCCCTTTGCTACATTTGAGAACTGCGGCCGCGTTGAGCGCAAAGGTGAGGGGTTGGCAGGAAGATCCGGACGGTAGCTGGTCTTTGCAGAATGTTTGGCTGGAAACGGAGAAGCCTTGAGCTATCGGCGCAAGCTTTCACTGGTGTTCGCGCTGACGGTCTTTCTCTGCATGGGTGCGGTCACATGGATCGTGTCCACCGTGACCCGGCGCGCATTTGAGCGGGCGAATGAAGATCAGACCACAGCCCTGGTCGCGCAATTCGGTCGGGAGTTCGAACGCCGGGGTGACGAGGTGGCGCACCGCGTAGAAACTATCGCGGGCAGTGAGGGCGTCACCCGCATCGCTCTTGCGGTGAGCCGTGGTTCCGCCGACTACAGTGCCTACGTGAATGAGGCCAAAGTGCTGGCTGACAACCAGCAGCTGGACTTTCTGGAGTTCATAGACAATCGCGGCACGATTCTATCGTCGGCACAGTGGCCCGCAAAATTCGGTTATAAGGAAGACTCTCTGCCGCTGGGATCGCCGCCGAAAATTGCCTTTCTCCGGCAGGAAGAGCTTCCTGACGGCGTGGCCCTAAGCCTTTCTGCGATTCGGCGTGTAGAGGTTGGTGACAAACCGCTGTTTGTGATCGGCGGTCGCCGCCTGGATAGAGACTTCCTGGGAAGCCTTGAACTCCCGGCGGGGATGCGGGCGATGCTTTACCGCAACCTGGCGAAAGGCTTCTCTCCCGAACTGCTCATCGCGCCTTCGGGCAGCGTGCCACATCCGAACCTGCTGGCGCCGCTGATCGAGCAAATCCAGCGACAGCGGCAGGAAGCCACTGCCCTTGTTCATTGGTCGGACGACGCCGCGGATGATGAGAGTTTCCACGCCATCCCTCTGTTCGGTCAAGACAAGCAGTTGCTGGGCATCCTGCTGGTGGGCAACACGCGGCGTCCCTATGTGGAGTTGCGCAATCGCATTCGTTCGGCGGCTCTGCTGGCGGGAAGCGTTGGTATTGTACTGGCTATTTTGTTCAGCGGATGGGCTTCGTCCCGGGTGACGCGACCGGTCGAGCGACTCGCGGAAGCAGCGCAAGAGGTGGCTGCCGGTAACTGGAATACGCGGGTTCCAGTCGATTCGTCCGACGAACTGGGAGCGCTGGCCGAATCCTTCAACCGCATGACAGGGGAACTTCTCAAGCAGAGGGAGCACCTGCTGCAGGCTGAGCGCGTCGCGGCCTGGCGGGAACTGGCCCGCCGTCTGGCGCACGAGCTCAAGAACCCGTTGTTCCCTCTGCAATTGACGGTCGAAAATCTGGTGCGGGCGCGGCAGCAGAGTCCGGAACAATTTGATGAAGTTTTTCGCGAGAGCTCGTCCACGCTGCTGGCGGAGATTGCAAATCTGAAAACCATCATCTCACGTTTCAGCGAATTTTCCAGGATGCCACAGCCCCAATTGCAGCGAGTGCAGGTCAACGAGATCGTGCAGAATGTTGCGCGCCTGCTGCAGGCGCAACTGCAATCGCCGGAGCATCCTCCTATTGAATGCCGGCTAGAACTGGCGGAGGCCCGGCAACCGATTGCGGCGGACCCGGAACTGCTCCATCGAGCCTTTTCCAATCTCGCTCTGAACGCGATCGATGCTATGCCGAATGGCGGCACGCTCACCTTGCGCACGCGATACGGCGGCGACCGGGTCGTGGTCGAAATCGCGGACACTGGCACCGGCCTGAGCGCCGAGGAATGCGAACGCCTGTTTACCCCCTACTACACCAGCAAGGCACATGGCACCGGACTTGGGTTGGCAATCGTGCAATCGATCGTGAGCGACCATGGAGGCAGGATCACCGTGCACAGCGAGCCGGGACGCGGAACAACGTTTATGATCGAACTTCCGGGCAATCTGAACCAGCTACCCGCAGCGGGTTGAAGGAGCTATCGGTGCCCCAGAAAGCGCATCTGCTCATCGTTGACGACGAAGCCAATACGCTGGCCTCGCTCTCCCGTGCATTTCGTCTCGCCGGCCACGAGGCTACCGTCTGTGACAACGCCGCCAAGGCACTCGACCTAGCCCGCTCGCAGCCTTTTGACCTGATCCTCTCGGACGTGGTCATGCCGGGCAAAGACGGTCTGTCTCTGCTCGAAGATCTGAAATCGCAAGGAGTCGGGATTCCTGTAGTCATGATGTCGGGTCAAGCACATATCGATATGGCAGTGCGAGCAACGCGCCTGGGAGCGCTCGACTTTCTGGAAAAACCCATTTCCACGGAGAAGTTGCTGCTCACCGTGGAGAATGCGCTCAAACTGCAGCGGCTGGAATCCGAGAACCGGCAGCTCCGCCAGCGTCTGGGAAAACACGAAATCGTGTGGACCGGCGAAACCATGAAGAAGCTGATGACCCAGATCGAACGGGTGGCCGCGAGCGAGACCCGGGTTTGCATTCTGGGAGAAACCGGTACGGGCAAAGAGTTGGTCGCACGCACGCTGCATGAACGCAGCCCGCGCGCTTCAGGTCCATTCGTCACGTTGAACTGTGCCGCGGTTCCGGCCGAGCTGATCGAGTCCGAACTCTTTGGTCATGAGAAAGGTTCTTTCACCGGCGCTGCGGGCCGCCATCTCGGCAAATTTGAGCAAGCCGAGCGAGGAACAATCTTTCTCGACGAAATCGGCGATATGCCTCTCCCCATGCAGGCCAAGCTTCTACGCGTGCTGGAAGAAGGCGAAGTCGAGCGCATTGGCGCCGACAAACCGACCAAAGTAGACGTGCGGGTGGTCGTGGCTACCCATCGCCATCTGGAGTCTCGGGTACGCGAGAGTAAGTTCCGACAGGATCTTTTTCACCGTGTTTACGTTTTTCCCATCTTGCTGCCGCCGCTGCGGGAACGAAAGGAAGACATCCCCGTACTCGTGCAGCACTTCGCCGAACAGGTCTGCGCCCTGAACAATTGGAAGCCGATTCCCTTCACTCCGGAGGCCGTTCAGGAACTCAAGGCGCATTCCTGGCCAGGCAATGTGCGCGAGCTACGCAACGTGGTTGAGCGGCTGATACTCCTGGCTACCGGTGGCGAGGTCACTGGAAATACCGTCGAGATGGCATTGCCTCAGGCGCTCACAACGCAACCGTCGCTGGCGGGTTCGGGTACTCTAGCCGAACGGGTGCAGAGCTTTGAGTGCGAGGTCATCCTCGCCGAACTGAAGCGCAGCCATTTCCACATCACCAATGCCGCAAGGGCTCTTGGCCTCGAGCGCAGCCACCTATACAAGAAAGCGGAGCAGTTGGGGATCGACCTGCGCTCTCTGCGGCACGAATCTAGTGATGGAGGAACAGCAA
>CATPBJ010000057.1 GCA_955652395.1 uncultured Terriglobales bacterium
CCACCCCAGACGGCCCGGCCTGGCTCTCACGAGCTGCCAGTTGATCGCGACCGCGGTCACCGCTGGGGCTTCCCGTGTTGCCTCTGGTCCCCTTTGCCTGCATGCCGTCGCTAATACCCCGGCGGGTCTGGTGAAACTTGTTCGCTCGTACTGTCCCATCAACTTCGGCCTTCCCTCGAGTGTCGGCGGGTCGGCTCCTGCGTTGTACGTTTCGAGGCCTGCTCAGCGTTCACTCACGCGGTGTAGAGGGTCACATTGGTAACTTGGCGAGCATGCAGGCCGTAACGGAGGCTCCGACGGCTTTGTTATCTCCACCGCCGCTCCGATTGCTACCGAGTGGAACGAACCAGTTCTCGGGCGGGAGTTTCACCCGCTGTGGACCAGCGCTTTTCACGGCGCACGACACAGTAGTACTAGGAAGCCGAAACTATTTCCTTTTCGACACAATGAGAGAGTGGTCAGGTATGTTCAGACCCGTTCCTTACTTGCTCTCATCGTGGCACGGGCTTTGATGCGGTGAGCGCTTCGCTCTGTCGGATCACGTCTAAATCGCCTGGGTCACAAGCTCGGGCTGATCGCGCTGAATGTAGTGCCCGCTCCGATCTGCCTTGCGAAGCTCCCCATATTTGGACCGCTTGGCGAGGTCTTCCTGCAGAGAATGAAAAACGGTTTCGGCCTGATTGGTCATCTCTTGTTCGGCACCGTCATTGGGCACGAGTTCATGTTCAATTACGATTAGGGGTATGTCGACGTGCCACGTAAGCCGCTCGTTTGCGGGCAGCATACCTTGTCGTCGAAGCTCTTCATGATCATGGGGAAACCGGCTCGCGACACGTTCAGCCCACTCCGCGGAAATCGCCGAAACTCGGCTGAGTTGTTCTTCGTGCGCGGAATCGACCAAAACGAGGCCTTTCACTTCCTCTGGATATCGGGCTGTATAATTTCGCACATAGATACCGCCGATGGAATGTCCGACCAATACACAGGGTCCTGGAATGCCGGCCTGGTGCAGGAGTTGGTGAAGATCCTCGACGATTTCGGCCGCCGTCTCAGGCAGCTGGAGCTTGTCACTGTTTCCCAGGCCTGCGCGATCATAACTGCAAACTCTCGCGAATTTCTCGACGCGCTTTTGGACTGAGTTCCAAACCTCTGAGCTATCACCGGTTCCCGCCTCCAGTATGACCGTGGGGTCTCTCCCGCTTCCCGTACAGTTCAGAAATACCCTGTGATCCCAACGTCGACGAGACGTCCCGGCTGATTTTCGGATAATCCCAGAGAGGCAGAGGCCACCACAACCGTTATGAGAAAGAGTCGAACCATACGAGCGACTGGCATCAAGCGAACGTTACGATTTGGAGGTGCGCCGGGTCAATTGCCACTTACCGAAAACGGATGAAAACTGTTCGGTTTGGATCCAAATCGGTTCGCAGGTTTGGGATCGTGCTGATAGGCTACGCGGAGAGTTTCAGCACAATGGCACGTCGGTCAACTCGTGGACGTTAGCCTCGCTGCAACTATTTTCATCACCGCAACCATGATTCGGTCCGCATTCGATGCCGAAAGTCGCTTCTTCCTCTTGTCACCTAGGGGACGAGCTTCGATCGCTTGAAAATGTTTCGAATTTGGACCTCCTCGGCTCCGAGGGGACTGTCAGCAAGAAGATCCGAAGCCTCGTCCTCTGGACAACAGCAATCCACACCGCTGAGGCGGTGGAGCCTGCTCTGGCCCAGAGTCTTGACCACTCTGATCAGGCTCCGCCGCTCGTCTCGAAGATTCGCAGTATTGATTCGTTCTGGCGAAGCTATCGCCTCACTAGATGGCAGGAATCCCACGCTTTGATTTCTGCCCATCGACTTCGCAAGATATAACGCCTGGTCCGCCAGCTCAATCACTTCCTCAGCGCAAAGCGCCTCGAAAGCACCGTTACACCACGGGTACGGAGCCCATCCGATAGAACACGTCTTACTCACCTTGATGCCGTCGCTCAGATTGAAGGATTCCAAGGATATGACGTCTAGGACCCGGCTGCAGAAGATTGCCGTTCCCGAACGGTCGGCGGACCGGCTCATAATCAGGAATTCTTCCCCACCCCACCGGACCAGCACATCGGACTTGCGCATGACCTTGGAAAGACGCTCCGTAATCTTTTGCAGCAACTCATCGCCAACTCCATGGCCATAGTCGTCGTTGACTCTCTTAAAGAAGTCCAGATCCACCATAATAAAGATGAGATCGCGCGGGCCACGTTTGTCGATACCAGATTCTTGAGTACGGTAATAGCTGCGTAGTACCTGTCCTGCATCGGCCGCAAGGGTCTCCTCCAGGTAGCGGCGATTCCACACTCCGGTGAGGGAGTCTGTGAAGGAAACCTGCTGGAGTTCAAGGTTCTTTCGCTGCAATTCGAGGCTCTGCCATCTCAGCAACTTTTCCTTGTTCACCAGGTCGTCCTTCAGTCGGCACATCTCTTCCAGATTTTGATGCGATGCTCGCAGCAAATGAACCAGTTCCTGGTCTAACAAGTGCTGTTTCAGGAAGACCAGCAAACCCATTACAAGCATCGTGCCCACCGTCAACAGCAGTCGGTAGGTGCGAACGCCTTGTGGAATCTGTCCCCCAACTTCGGCCCAGGCGACCATGAATGGCATGGAGAAGACGGCCAACATCGCTAGACGCGCCGCCCAAATACCGCGTCCGGCGGCGGTCGTATTTGTCAGCTGGCTCTCCCGCAAGAGCCTTTGGGCCATTAACCCCACGCCCACGAACCAAGCCATTGCAGCCACGAGTGGAACGTCATACAGGCTTCCGGTGTAGTAAAGGTGAAGGTCAATCGCCACGCTGGCCGCGATGGAACTGATGGCGTACAACAAAGCGGCACCAAACAATTGCCCGTAAATCGTTCTCCAAGGTGCCGCACTCCGTCGCCACACTAAGGCCAAACCGAGAAGAAAGACCAAGTGTTCGGAAAGGTACAATACATCGAAGCCACGGCCGTAGACTGCTTCGTTGGGATAGACATACTGCCAGGGGATCACGAGGAAAAGAAAGAGATAGAGCCACCAAGCCAGTAACAAGAGGAAATCGAGCGAGCCGAAACGCGCCACTTGGTCGTCCCGCTCGATGTGAGGCTGCACCGCCATGGCACCCATCATCGGGACGATGTGCAGGAAGAGGATGATGTCTCCCAGAAATGGGTTGGGAACTTTCTGACGCAGGAAAACTTCCAAGTAGGTCCACAGCATCTGTGCCCACAGCCACATTCCAAAACCCAAGCTCATCAGCGCCCAGAAAAGCCTGGTCCTACCTTCGGCCTTGACCACATTCGGAAGAACGGCAAGCGTGGCTGCCAGCAGAAGAACGCACTGGGTTAGATCGCCAAAGGCAGTCAGGTCAGTACTGGGCGGCAGCAGCAGAGACAGCAAGAGATGAACGCACACCAACAGGGAAGCGGCCAGGATCCATTTCTTCGCATGCTCAATTGGACGGAAACCCACCCGCTGATTGTAGGGTTGCATCGATAAGTGAAGACATTACGGAGGTAACAATCGCAGGAATTCTAGCTAGGTTTTCTCTTTGTTCCCTGCAAAGTCGGAATTGCCCGCCCTGCGCGCCAGGATCGTTCCGCAACGCAGCAGGGGTCTGCGCGGCTCCATAGGCCGAGGATCCGGTCCTCACGGAGTCGTAAAAAATTGGGCCTATTCGTTGCTATGGGCGTACTGGAACACTTGTGGTTTCTGGCCGCTGCGCTCGTGGGTAACTTCCAGTGTTTCCTTGCTAGTGCTGCGGAAAATCAAGCCTGCAGTTTTGTCGGAGCGCTCAAACACAGCCTCACCCGGCTTCAGACTGACGAGGGCGTAGCTGGAGAACTCGGTCTTATCTTCCAAGCCGATCAGACCGGGATTGAAGTGTTTCAATCGTAAGACTGGACCGTTGGGGCTGTTCTCAATTGAGAGGAACTCATATCGTTGAACCTTACCGCCCTTGATGTAACGGAACATCCCGATCAAGCTGTTGCCCGCAGGCTCGCTCCAATGCTCGTCAATAATGCCACCGTCCATTTCCCCACGGTTGTGGCCGGAAATGAAAGCGAAATCCTCAATTCTGGCCTCCTTGGTGGAAGCTGCCGCGGTAACGGGAGTGGGAGTCTGCTGAGCACAAAGCAACACCAACCAGAGACTTAAGAATACTGGGAGAAATCGGTGGTGAGCCGTCATGTTCGCTACCCCCCTCCTGATAGTTTCGCTGGTTTCAAGCTGGCGCGATATTGCTGGCTATGGTGCTCCCTGGATCGAAAGCGGTGAGCGAAGACATGACTACGATTGGGCTTTGCCGAAAGCATCGTCTCGACAGAATTGGCGCTACGAACTCAATATCCCCGGCTTCTGTCGGGCTGCCGATCCGATGAAGGGTCAGCGTTGCGCAACGCTTTTGGGAAGTAATGGTCACTTCCGGTAGAGTCAGCCTGACGAGGTCCTCGCATTTTGCGCCCCTGGCCGGAGCGACCATCAACGTAATCCAACCGACCAATACCACAGGGAATCGGCCATGTGTGTGCCTACGCATCGCTCACCACCCCAATGCATATCCCATTTCTCGCGGATCAGCGTGGCCGAGTCGAAAATTAGTCGTCGGGTC
>CATPBJ010000058.1 GCA_955652395.1 uncultured Terriglobales bacterium
CCACGTTGGCGGGTTGCAACGCGATGGTTCACCAGCACTTAGACGGAACTCTGAGCCTCACGCACGGGCCGCATCGCCTGGGACGATACACCGCCCAGGGCACGGCACTGCAGGAACACAAACCGCCGGCGCGACGGGCTGCTGGTTAACTTAACTAAAACCGGACAACTCACGTGCTACGAAAACCGGACCTTTTAACTTGCTACGGACAGATGAATCAAGATGAAGGCTGTTCGTGGGTAGCAGGGAGTTGTAGTCATACCCCCACCTATCTTGAAACTGCAAATGCAAGCTTAATATTCACCGGGCGGGCCTCCAACAGAGCTTCGCGCCACGCTGCAAATAACACCAGAGCTTGAAGTAGTGGCGTCGGCTTAAGCGTTTGGCTTCTTCGAGAGGGTAGGGGTCGGGCTAATCTTCCACGACCCTTGCTGTCATCTCAACCGATGGCTCCCCGCCTGCGACTTCCTGGGCCACGATCAACTGCCGGGCTTCGACCCTGATTTTAGGCAGGTGGAGGAAGAATAGAACGGCTGCTCCGATGCAGGCGACGGCACCGACGGAGACGGTAAAGGTAGCTCCCAGGTGTTCCGCCAATGCCCCTGCGAACAGCGAGCCGAAGGGCGCCATCCCCATGAACATCATGGTGTACATCGCCATCACACGGCCGCGCAGATGGTCTGGAACCATCGCCTGAATCAGGGTGTTCGAGGACGACATTTGCAGCATCATGCAAAATCCCACCGGAAGCAACAAGGCAGCAGACAACCAGAAGCTGCGTGAAAAGGAAAAGAGCGCCAGGCTGAGGCCGAAACCGCCACATGAGAATGCGACCCAGCGGCCCAGTCCCAGAACTCCGGAGCGGGTGGCCAGGGTAAGGGCTCCCAGGAGCGCGCCCACACCGGTCGCTCCCATAAGAATTCCCAGGCCGCGGGCTCCGCCGTGCAGGATCTGGTCGGCGAAGACGGGCATGAGCACGGTGTAAGGCATCGCCACCAGGCTCACCAGTCCCAGCAGAAGCAGCAGGGCGCGAATGGGAGCGGTGTGGCGGGCAAAACGATAGCCTTCGATCAGGTGGGTCAGGGCGGGGCCCTGCGGCGCAAGACGAGCCGGCCGTTCCACTCGCATCATCAGCAAACCGGCGATCACGGCGATATAGCTGAGAGCGTTGGCGAGAAAGCACCAGCCCTCGCCGATTCTGGCTACGAGGATCCCAGCGATGGCAGGGCCGATAATTCGCGCGCCGTTGAACATGGAAGAATTCAGCGCGATGGCATTCATCAGGTCTTCCTTGCCCACCATGTCGACCAGGAAGGATTGCCGCGCAGGAACGTCGAAGGCATTCACCACCCCGAGCAGCGCCGCCAGCACAAAAATGACCCACACGCTTATGACTCCGGTAAGGGTAAGCGTGGCAAAAACCAGGGCCAGAATCATGGACGAAATCTGAGTGCCGATGACGATCCGTTGGCGATTGAGTCGGTCGGCCATAATGCCGCCCAGGGGCGCCACCAGAAATACGGGAATCTGGCCGGCGAATCCAGCGGCGCCTAGCAACAGCGCCGAGCCGGTCAGGCGATACACCAGCCATGACTGTGCAATACTTTGCATCCAGGTGCCGATCAGGGAGATGAGTTGTCCGCTGAAGAAAAGCTGAAAGTTACGATGGCGCAAGGCCCTGAGGGTGGCAGGTAGCCACCCCGTTTTCTGCGCCGCTGGTCCGGAGTTCACCGATAATTACCCGATAGATCCGTCGGCAGTACCCGAATCGGTCTTTCCCAGTCTCGCCGTTTTGAAGATTGCCTGCAACTTCCTGAGACCATGTCGGGCTTCAAGGCCCAAAATTGGAATTACAAATGGGACAGCAATTTCCAGCTTCCGCCCTGCTTCGCGGTGGAGTAGAGTAGTCGATGTTCGACGTCGGCTTGTCCGGGAGTTTCCGACTAGTCTGGCAAGTCTAGGGGCAAGGCATTCGTTGATTCTGGAATTTCCTGCGGTACGAGCAGACAATTCCCTTCGGTGTCGCCTCTGCAGACCCTCCTGAGGTTGGAACGCCGGCTATCGGAGAAACCATGAGCACCAATCAGGTCCAGCTTGAGCGCCGCGCGTCGCAGCGCTTCGGTTTTCAGCTTCCGGTTGCAGTGCGCTTGGCAGGTACGGAGCGCGAGGGTTGCGGTTTTACCCAGGACTTGAGCGGACGTGGAGCATTCTTCTACACCGATTTTCAGGTCGCGGAAGGCGATGCCGTCGAACTGACTTTCGTGATGCCGGCCGAGATCACGCTGACTGAGAATATGCGAGTGCGCTGCCGTGGCCGGGTCACTCGCGTTCTACCGGCACAAAGCAAATTCGGAGTTGCCGTGCATCTCGAGGGATACGAATATCTTTCCGAGACCGGGAGCGCGGCTCAAGTTTCAACCAGCTTCCCCCGGGTCTCGGGCGCGCACGACGCGAATCGAAGCCGAAAAAATCCTGCCGTCCCAGGTTCGCCCAGTCTCGCAGTCGAGGGCTAAGAAAGCGGAGCAGGAAGGGCTTTCCCACGTCGCAAGGGCTGCGGGGAGCGTTTTTCCACGGTTTTTACTCCTTCCCAATCCCGTCCTTTTTGCATAAAATGCTAGCTACAGATGGAAGAGTGGCTTCGGATTCCTGCTTGCACTTTCCCCCAGCGATCATTGAAGAGTCGCTACAGGTGTGCGCGGTGGTGGGGAAATTCGAATCTTCCCAGCAAACACGATCGAGTTACGGAAGTCACTTGGCGTAACCCTTATCTCAATAACATACTGATGCAAGACACAGAGTGAAGCCATGCAGGGTGTAGCGGTAACTCTTCTCACTGAAGACAGGGAACGGCTGCCGGTGCTCCAGCATCGTCTGGAAGGAACTGGAATGGGCCGTAACGTCTTCAGTCACGTGGGGTTCCCGTCCAGCCCCACCGACCCTGTGCTGCGCCAGATTCAGGACGTCCGGACGGAAGTGGTCGTCGTCGATATTGATGCGCAAGATGTGCAGCGGGCCATTGGTACCATCGAACTGATCCAGGCGAACACCACGGACATTGCCATTTTTGCGGTCGGCGAACTGAACCATCCGCCTACCATCGTGGCTGCGATGCGTGCCGGTGCGGGCGAATTTCTGGAACGTAACGTGACCTCCGAGGCCTTGATCGAGGCGTTGACACGGGTTACAGCTACCCGCGGCAAAAGCCGCACTACTTCGGGCCGGGCGCGAATCTTCACGGTGATGAATTCCAAAGGCGGGGCGGGCGGCACCAGCGTGGCCGTCAATATCGCCATCGCACTGCAGGAAACTCAGGGTGGTGTCTTACTGGTGGATTTTGCTCCGCTGGGGCATTGCGCTCTTCATCTCAATGTGCGGCCCACGTTCGGGGTAGTGGATGCCCTGCAAAACCTGCACCGGCTGGATGCCTCACTGCTGGAAGGCTTGATGACGCAGTGCAAGGGCGGCCTCCAGTTGCTGGCCGGTCCGCAACAGCCCCAGCCCCTGACGCCGACCGCGGCGGAACTGGCGCGGCTGTTTGATTTGCTGATGGCGCACTTCCGTTATGTCGTGGTCGACTGCTCGGGCCGTGTCGACCAGATGGCGCGGCTGCTGTGCGATCACTCGAATGCCATCCTGCTGGTCGCTCAGGCGGACGTGGTTTCGCTGTGGAGCGCCAGCCGCATACGCGCGTTTCTGGAAGAGGGCGGCACCCGGGATCGAGTCCGAATCGTTCTCAATCGCTACAAGAAAATTCCCGGCTTCACAGACGAGGATGTGGAGAAAGCCACAAGCTGCAAGCTGCTCTGGAAAATTCCCAACAATTACCAGTCGATTGCACCTGCCATCGACAAGGGAGTGCCGGTGGCATTCCAGGAGAACACCGACATTGGCCGTTCTTTCCGCTCCCTGGCGACAGCTCTGGCGCAAGCTTCCCCAACCTCCGAAGGCTCACTCGAGTTGTCGTACCGGGATGAAAAGGTTGATCCCAAGAAGTCAACTGGCCGGCTCTTGATTTCGCCCTTACGGGCGGGCCAGTAGGCTTTCAGCTCTCGGCGATCCAGCTCTTCATTGGTGTCCTCCATCAACCTGGAAAACATAAAGCGAGTGATCGAGGATTTTTATCGGCTTCCCCTGCAGCAGCCAGCGATACCTCTCCGGTTCGGCCAGATACTGTCCCGAGAGATTGGTTGCGCTCACGATGACAGTGCCGGAGACGCGCTTGTGTCCCCCGAAGAAATCAGACTGAATTCCGTACAGCTGCGGATCGACGCTCCCAAAGTACGATAGCGAGATCCGCTCCGCGGGATGGTCGCGCTGATAGTCCCTTAAGGCCAGCAACCCCTGCCCCCAGTCGAGGTTGCTGTCGGTCAGCAGGCGGTAGCTTTCCGCCGGCCTCACGAACGGCGTGAAATACGAGAGATAACCCGGCGCGTAACGCAGCGCATCGGCCGCGTTCAGCGCTGCCAGCAAGATCAAGAGGGTTGCGCCAGTACGCCTAGGTCGGGCCCATTCCCATAGCGCTGCGGCGAACAAGATGGCGAAAGGATACATGGGCAACACGTGCCGCTCTCCAAGGTTGAAGCGGGCGGAAATCGCCATCACCAGGTAAAGCGCAGGAAATGACGCGATGATCCACAGGTCAGCTGGGACGCGCATCTTTCTTCGCAGGGCAATCGCCAAGCCAGTCAAGGACAAGCCCAACACCATCGTCGGCCACTTCAACAGGATCACGATAGGGTAGTACAGCGTCCATCCGCCATGATATGAAACCTGTCCCAGAAAGAATGCGGGCTGGCCTTGCCGGTTGTGTCTGACCAGTTCACGGAAACCTTCTACGTATTCTCCCGCCGGAATCAGCACGCTGTAGTTTCTGTTACCTTCCACCGGTTTGACGATCGGCCTATTCCAGTTGGGGAAGGTGGCAGTCAAGGTGCCGTCGCGCACGGTGAGGTGCGCCACGTGAAAGAAGTACCCCGCCCAGACCACGAAAAATGCGAGCAGCAGCGCCACCGTCGCTTTGTTCCAGCTGCACTTCGTGGGTGCCGAGATTATCTTGTCCGATCCCAGGAGAAGCATCCACAGCATGGCTAAGACGAACATGGGTGCGCTGGAGAACTTGGCCAGAAGCATCAGACCCAGCAGCAGCCCGAACTTGACCGTCTTTTCCCAAGTTGGCTCTCGCCGCCAGCGCACCAGGGCCCATGCCGTGGCGAAAATAAACAGCGTGGCCGCGCCATCGGTTGCCGCGATCGAAAAATGGGCAATCAGTGCGGGCGAAAACGCAAACAAAGCCAGCGCGAAATTTGCGGCAGTCCGGGAAAACAAACGATCTGCGGCTCGCCATACCACCCAGGCCAACACCAGGCCGAGCAAAACATTCATGGCGCGCGCCCGCCTTGCAAGGGAGACCGGATCGGGTGTAATGCAGGTGACGCGAAATGAATCCCACAGCTGCTGAATACCCACTTGCCACTTGGGGCCGATCAGCGGGAGCGTGCACCACAGGCGGGCCAGCGGAGGGTGATCGTTGTACTGTTCGAATCGTCCGTAGCGCCAGGCGTCCAATCCTTCGGCGATGTGTACGGGCTCATCGTAGGTAAGCGATTGAGTGCGGATGAACCAGGCACATTGCGTTACATAGAGGACTGCAAACAGGGCCGGAAGAAGCCACCCAGCCAGAAGAATCTTAGGGGCGGGCACAGTGGATATCGGTTGAACAGTTTCCGGACGACTCATTCTGGGCCCGCTACGTTCGCGGGATTTCACTCTACTGCAGCGTGCGGGAAAGTTCCACTCGCGCCCGACTGCTAGACTGGATAACTCGATCCCATGGTGAGTACGGAACGCATGGACCAACCGTCCCACGCAGCGCCTCGGAATGCAGGCTCGCTCCTGGTTGTGGGCCTCGGTTCCGGAATTGGCGCGGGTTTCGTTGAAGGGGCAGGGCTGCTGTTTTTTCAGAAGGTCAATTGGGCTCGATGGGGTCCGATGATGCACGTGTCCAGGGAGATCGTCTGGATTTCTCCCATTCTGGACGCGATCCTCTTCTTATCGCTCGCGCTGATCTGCGCCGTCGTGGCTCGACTCGCGCCTCGTCTTCCCGCCATACGAGTGCTTGTCTTCCTGCTGACATTTCTCAGCGTTTACGACTGGCTCACGTTGACTAGCCGCCTATATCACCGCGCCTGCCTTTTGCTGGCATTGGGGGTGGCCGTGGCCTTCACCCGTTGGTGCGGAAAACGGGAAGGCGCGTTCCTCCAATTCTGGAAAAAGACTACTCCCTGGATGGTCGCGGCATGGGTACTCGCGTTTGCCGGCATTCAAGGTGGCAAAGGGCTGCACGAACGGAATGCGGTGGCACAGCTTCCGATCGCCAAACCGGGCGCGCCCAACGTGCTGGTAATTGTCGTGGATACGTTGCGCGCCGATCATCTCTCTTCCTATGGCTACGCTCGTCCCACCAGCCCGAATTTCGACCGCCTGGCGCTGCAAGGAGTCTTGTTCAAGAACGCGATCTCCACCAGCTCGTGGAGCCTTCCGTCGCATGTTTCGCTGTTGACCGGCCGTTACCAGTTCGAGCATGGGGTTGGAAGCGTGCAGCCGGAACCGTGGCTGGGATGGCGTAATAAGGGCATGGGCGGCTTCCCCACGCTAGGAGAGGCGTTGGAGCAAAGAGGCTATCGCACCGGAGCATTCTCCGCCAATCGGACTTACTTTTCTCGCGACCTCGGCTTTGGCCGGGGCTTTGTCCACTTCGAAGACTATTTTCATTCACCCAGTGATGCCTTCGTGCGGACCCTCTACGGCAGGGAGTTTGCGCGTATCTATCTCAAGCGCAGCGAGCATAGCCTGGCCAAGCGTATGCTCCGAAGGCTCGGTCTCACTTCCCTGCTCGACCAGGACGCGGAAGGCTCCGGCAGTTATGGTGGCGCCTTCGGAGTCCGCAAGCGCGCCGACTTCGTGAACCAGGAAGCGATGGAATGGATTGACCGCGATCGCCAGCGACCCTTCTTTGTCTTCCTCAACTATTTCGATGTGCACGATCCCTACGGCGCTCCGCGATCCTACCCCAAACCTTCATGGGTGCAGCAAACCGACCTGGACGCATACGACAACAGCGTGCAGTACGTGGATGCCTACATCGGGCGGCTGATGGACGACCTGGGCCAGCGCGGTTTAGCGAACCATACGCTCGTGGTTATTACGTCCGACCATGGTGAAGCGCTCGGGCAACATCAGCTAATGACCCATGGCAAAGCGCTCTACTGGGAGCAGATCCACGTGCCGCTGGTGATCTGGTACCCCGGCCCCGTCCCGGCGGGCGTTAGGGTGACAAGGCCAGTGACCAATGCTGCAATTCCCGCAACGATCATGGACCTGATCGGTGCGGGCGCGCAAAGCCCGCTCCCCTCGCCCTCTTTGAGTGTGCTGTGGCAAACCGGAGGTGGGCCCAACTGGCCCGACCCCCTGTCCGAACTGGCGCGCAACGCCATTTCGGACAAAGAGGACCAGATTGCGCGAACCTTGGCTCCTACCGCGAGCACCGGCTCCATGAAATCGCTGGTAACAGCGCAATGGCAACTGATCACGCATGAAAGCATGGGCGATCAACTCTACGATTGGGTGCGCGACCCGGCAGAGTCCAACAATTTCATCCACACGCCGGAGGCCCAGGCCACGGCGGACGGCCTGGAGTCGCGCATGGAAGATGTGATGAGACGCAGATGACTCCGCAGCCTGAACTACGAATCGAAAATGTCTGGAGTTTGAAAATTAAGAGGTAGGTAGCCGTACCTACCTCTTTCGTGGGGTGAACTCTCAAAACCGCGGCCGGGGAAGGCCGAGGCCTGAGGTCTCAATCGCTGTCCCAAGGTAGCCGCTGTGAGGGCGGGGTGCAATACTGCGAAAATACTAGAAACCGGCGCGCGATGTGATCCCCTTAGTTTCCACACACTCGTAGGCGCGACCTGCGGCGAGGTTCTTGTATTCCTCCGTGCCCCCGTGGGGCCAGTCGATGACCAAGCGATCGATCTTGTCGCCTCTCCCCAGACCGAACGTGAGGGGAAGTTCGGACTGCGACAGGTAACTTGATCCACCCTTCACCAGACGCATCTGGCGGGTTTCGCTGTGGAAAATTCGTACCCTGGCTCCGATGGCGTCTCGGTTCGATCTTGTGCCGACCAGACGAAAGCGAACGCTTCTGTTTCCGGTGAGCTGGTCGTTGCGATACAGGTACGATGGGCCGTTGTTGGTAGTCACCAGCAAATCAAGATCGCCGTCGCGATCAAAATCGCCGTACGCCAGTCCGCGCCCGACCTTGGGTTGAGCGAAACCACCGCCGACTTCGCCAGCCACGTCGCGGAATCTGCCCTGGCCATCGTTCAGGAACAACTGTGGGGGCTGCGCGTAGCCGACTCCACGAACGTTGCGCACCGTGTCATCGATGTGCCCGTTAACTACCGCCAGGTCGAGCGCGCCATCCAGGTCGGCATCCAGAAATATGCAACCGAATCCCAGCTTGTCCTTGGAGGCAAGTCCCACTCCGCTCTGGGCGGCTACGTCGGCATAATTTCCGCCGCTGGATGCGCGGTAGAGACCGATCATTTCGTTGTCGAAGTTCGTAATGGCCACGCCCGGAGTTCCCGAGTTATTGAAGTCGGCCACGTCCACGCCCATGCCGGCGCGGGCCTTACCCTCGGCGCTGAAAGCGATTCCGGCATCCACGGCAACATCCTTGAATGTCCCGTTGCGCTGGTTCCGATAAAGCTTGTTGGGTTGGGTATCGTTGGCCACCAGCAAGTCGGGCCAGCCGTCCTGATCGTAGTCAAGCAGGGCGACGCCCAGTGACTTCGAGCTGCTGTCGAAAATGCCGCTGGTCGGCGTGACATCTTCGAATTTTCCATTTCCTAAATTGTGAAACAGCCAGCAGGTTTCCCCGCGATAAGCCTCGGGAGTGCAATAGGACTTATTTTTCCCGTCGAGGCTGCAGAACACATCGTGCTCCGGCGACCACTTCACGTAGTTGCAGACAAACAAATCCAGCAACCCATCGTGATCGAAATCAAACCACAGCGCGGAGGTGCTGAACGCCTGCCGGCCGCCTAGCCCGCTGGCTTTGGTCACGTCACGAAACGTACCCTTTCCCGTATTCTTGAACAACAGATTCTGGCCGACGCAGGTCACCAGGATGTCGGGATAGCCGTCGTTGTCATAGTCTCCGACCGCCACCCCAATGCCGTACATTTCGACATCGAGGCCGGCGCTGCGCGTGACATCGGAGAAAGTCCCGTTGCGATTGTTGCGATAGAGCTTCAGAGTGCTGCGTTCGCGTTTGTGACCCGGCCAGTCCATGCCGTTGATCAGCAGAATGTCCTGCCACCCATCGCTGTCGTAATCGAGAAAGGCGCACCCGGCACCAAGTGTTTCAGGCAGGAGCTTGCCGCCGTAAGCGCCACTGTTGTGACGGAATTGCACGCCGGCGCCGGCAGTCACATCGATAAGCCGAAAGCTGGAAGAGGACGATGGCGCGGGTGTTGCCAGGGCATCCAGCCGCAGACCTGAAGTCGATGCCCAGCCGACCATCCCGCACAGAAAGTGCCGCCGGTTCACGGAAGATTTACCAAACCATTGCGGATAGCGTAAACAACCAGTTCGGCGGTCTTGTGGATTCCCAGCGCGTCCATGATGTTGGCGCGATGCACCGCAACGGTGTTCGCACTGAGATCGAGCACCGAGGCGATCTCTTTGTTGGATTTCCCTTCCACGATCATCTGCAGAATTTCGAGTTCGCGTGGGGTGAGATGCTCGTCCCGGTCGCCTTTGAGCGTCGCTGGACGGCTGAGCTGCGAGTCCAGCACGGTTTCTCCCGCGACCACCCGGCGGATCGCCGCTCCCAATTCCAGGTCCACGGCATTCTTCAGGACGTATCCGCGAGCTCCGGCATCGAGGGCCTGGCGCACCAGGGTTTCCTCCGGATGCATGCTGAGCATCAACACCAGAGTCTGTGGTTGCTGCTCGAGAATCTTGCGGGTGGCTTGCAGGCCGTTCATGTTGGGCATGGCGCAGTCCATCACGACCACGTTGGGCTGTAGCTCCTGCGCCAGCCGGACGGCGTCCGCGCCATCGCCGGCTTCACCCGTCACTTCGATGTCGGGCTCGTCTTCCAGAATGCGCCGGAATCCCCGTCGCACCAGGCTATGGTCATCCACCAACAGGACAGAAATTTTATCCGGCATGCGTCTCCAGCTTCTCTCCCAACTTCTCCCTGGGAACGGTCAAGCGGATCAAAGTGCCGCTCGGCACCGGGTGAGCAAATTCGATCGCGCCGCCCAGCAGTTCCGCGCGCTCCCGCATCGCCACCAAGCCAATTCCCTGCTTCGCAGATTGCGCCATGAAGCCGCTGCCATGATCTTCCACTTCCAACTCGAGGGTCTTGGCCAAATATCGCAAACGTACCCAGGCTTCCCCGGCGCCGGAGTGTCGCGTCACATTGTTCAGCGCTTCCTGCACGACCCGATATACATGAATAGCAGCATTTCCATCCACAGCATAGGCCGCGCCCGATTTTTCATAGGATATGTGAATGCCCGCCTGCCGTTCCACCACCGCCAAATACCAGTCGAGAGTACTCTCGAGGCCGGTCTCGTCCAGCATAACGGGATGCAGTGCCTGGGAAAGACTGCGAACCTTGTCCAGTGTGGTCTGCGCGATCTCGGCCACCTCGCGCAGCTCGGCGCGCAACGGCGAACCTTCCGGCACCTGGTTACCTGCACGGGAGAGCATGGCGCCCACCGCGGTCAGAATCTGACCGAACTCGTCATGCAACTCGCGGGAAATATGGCGCAAGGTGGATTCCTGAGTCGAAATCAGTTTCTGCGCTAGCTCGCTGCGCTGTGCCGACAGCGCGGCCAGTTGCGCGAATAACCGCCGGTTGGAGCGGATCGAATAAAGGCCGGTAAGCAGGATCGCCACCAGGGTGAGGGTGAGGAACAGATAGACCTGCTGCTGCACCCGGTCGTAAATCCGTGCGATGCGTAGAGCCGCTTGTTCCTCGCTTTCGTTGTTTTGGACCAGCAGACGCGCCACTGCCGTGCTCAGCGCCGCTTGTCGAGCCTGCAACGAAAGCTGGATCTGGGTCCGCGCTTCGTCCGGCTTGCCGTGGGCAGCTAGCGCAAAGGTACGATCGACCGCGTCCCAGAACTGGGCCATGGAATTCTTAAGATACTGGCGCTGTTCGGGAGTGCGGTCGGCGACGGCAACCCGCTCCTCCTGACGAAGCGCATCGTTCAAATCATCCCGTACCCGCTGGAATTGCGCGGACCATGCGGTCAACGGATAGGGCTCGTTGTTATCGAGCATGTCGCGCATGGCCAGCGCCAGGGTGTTGAGATCGTTTTGAATGCGCAGCAGCTGCAGAGAGTCTTTGCGGTTGCGGTCTACCAGATTGTTCTGCAACTCCCGCAGGCCGGAGATCTGCCAAATGATGTATCCGGAGCAGGCCACCACGGCCGCCAGAGTGAGGATGAGCCCCAAGACGAGTCCCGGAGTTGGAGACCGATGAGGCGCACTTGGAGGCGGCACGAACCGAGGATACAACGGCTGGCTTCAAGTTCCAATGCTGGAAGGAGCAATTGGCAATTAGCAGTCAGCAATTAGCCGTCAGCATCCAGCGATTGGCACTTGGTATTTGAACAGTCTCCGACGGGTCCAAATGCCAAGTGCTGATTGCTGAATGCCAGACTCTTCCCCTGTCCCTCGCCGTCCTCGAAAAATCAATCGTGTTTTTCCGAGGGAGCCCCCATGTCCTGCGGGAACGACTTGAAAGTCACATCGCGCGATTTTGACGAGGTTTTCTGGTCTGCGTCTGTGTTGTTTTGGGTCAGTGTGCCCTTCAGCAGATAGTAGGCCTCGTCTCCGGGATTCTTTCCTGGTCCCCGTTCGACTGTGCCTTTGAACTCGTACCACACACCGTGCACCATCTGCGTGGTGAAGCTCAGGTTCTTACCGTCGAGTTTGCCGGACTTGAAGAACAAATCGAGAAATTCGCCACGATCGCTTTCCCGGTCGCCGTAGTGTGAGATAAAGCCGGTCACGCGACCTTCGTCCTCAACCGTCAGTTGTACGAACTCGCCGTCCTGCAGAAAGGAATACATGCCCGAATAGTCGTTGGGTGGTTTTGCCGCGGGGGGATTTGGAGCGGTGTTCCGCCCGCTCGAAAGCACGCAAGTCAGCAGCACAGCGGGAAGGATGCGGTACAGTCTGACCATGTGCGTATTAGAGCATGGCAGGCCGCTGGAGCGCAGCGTCAATCAGGTTCGATGTGGGCCGCCGCCGGCTTCCTTCGACGTTGCTCAGGGCAGCCTCAGGCCCGTGCTTTCCCGGGACGGGAAGAGGTGCGTCCGTCCTCCATCGCCGCATGCACTGCCGGGTATCTGGGGCCGGGAACGCAGGCTATAATTAGAGTTTCGCGTGCCTGCGGTCTACGGAATGAAGCCAGCCCCGGAGCTCCTGGAATCCACGTCCGAATCAGGGTTAGAAGCCGGGTCCGCACCGGTATTTCTGGTGAATTTAGAGCCCTGGTATACGGTCTTTTTTTACAACCTTGCCGACATATTTCGGCGCCGTCGGCGAATGCCCTTTCTGGTTTCCTCTCCGCCGGGGTCTTTTTGGCCGGATGTTTTCGTCACCTCGCACCTTCCCTGGAACCGGTTTGCGCAGTCTGCAATGTGTCATGTCGCGGTGATTGTGGCGCTGTGGGGGTCGGTACGGCTCTGGCCACAAAGGCCGCAGGTGCTGGATCGTCCAGTCTTCAATCGCTCGGACGTCATTTACTACGCTCCTTCAGAGTATCTTCCACCCCTCGAAACGGGTGGCGCGCACAGACCGCTTCCGCAAAGAGGCGAACCGGAACATGCGCCGCAGCCCATCATTTCAGTGCCAGCAGAGGCAGATAATCGCACTCAGACCATCGTCACACCTTCCGACATCAGGCTGAATCATGATGTGCCTCTGCCGAATCTCGTGGCCTGGTCGCAGAACCAGGCCCAGCCCGCGATGCCGCTCGCATCGATGAGCGCAGCGTCCAATCTGAGACGGCTGTCCCTTCCCGTAACCGCGGTTGCGCCCGCGCCCGAAGCAATTCCAGCCGACCGCCAGCGGGCGCCGATGCTTTCACAGACGGTGGTAGCCCCAGCTCCGGAAGTCGATACCGAATCTTCCCGAAATCTGCGGGCGCCGCGGGCCGCGATCGTCCAACCTCCGCCAAACCTGGACACCGCCTCGCAGCGCAGTCTGGGGGACATCAACATCGGGCATTCTCCAGTGGTTGCGCCGGCACCGGAATTACCCCTAGCCGAGCAATACGCCGCGGCCGGCAGGGCGCGAAGCGCGCTCGGCGGCGCAAGTTCGGTGGTAGTCGCGCCACCTCCTTCGATTCCTGGCAATGCCGGTTCGAGTCCAGATGGGCGGATCATCTCGCTCGGTATTCACCCAGCAGCGATCAGTATCGCCGAGATGCCTGCCGGAAATCGTCGTGGAACTTTTGCCGCAACTCCTGGGGGGAAGACTGGTGCACCCGGCACTCCAGATATTGCGGCGAGCACAAACGCCAACAGCGGGAGCGGTTCCGGAGCCAGCAAGAATAGTGACGGCATCCCTTCCGGACTTACCGTGGGCGCAGCCCCCGAGAATCAGAACCGCTCGGCCGTAGCGGGACACGGAAATGGCAGCGGGGCACCGGGCCAGAATCCTGGCAAACCGCGCCTCATCGCCGATGCGACGCCGCCGCGGGTCACGGCGACTCCGCCTCATTCCCTTTCGGAGGTCTCCAAAGATAGAGCCACCGATGTGGATCGCTGGATCTTTGGCGACAAGAAGTTCTATGCCATGACCCTGAACATGCCGAACCTGAATTCCGCGGGTGGAAGCTGGGTCATTCGTTTCGCCGAACTCAATCCCAATGAAACCAAGGGCGATCTTACCGCTCCCGAGGCCACACAGAAGGTGGACCCGGCCTATCCATTGGAGTTGATGCGCCGCAACGTACAGGGTACAGTCACGCTGTACGCCGTCATCCGGAATGATGGATCAGTAAGTGATGTGCGAGTCCTGCGCGGCGTAGATGACCAACTCGATCAGTACGCGCGCGCCGCCCTGGCCCACTGGCACTTTCTTCCCGCCACCAAGAACGGCGCTGCGGTGGATCTCGAGGCCCTGGTGATGATTCCCTTCAAGCCAGTGCGGCTGAAGTCCAGCTTTTAGAGCCTGGACTCACACGCGTGCGCTTTCATCGGTAGTGCAATCGACGGGTTTACCCAGGCAAGTATTGCCTGCTCCGGTCGGACTAGAGGCTGCCTTTCGCCGCCTTGCCGTCCAGCATCGCGTAGATCGCAGGGTTGGTGCACACTTCGTAGTACCGGCGCTCGGTCCAGTGCTGCAGCGAAAATTTGTGCGGATCAATTTGAGGAATCCGGCTGCAGCGGACCAGGATTTTCTTGAAAATCTCATTGCCGACCGGCACCAGACCACTTTGCAACTGGAAGTCTTCGCTGCCCCACAATTGGGGCAGGTCCAGCGGGCACGGTTCGAGAGAAATTTCCAGCTGCAGCCGTTGGAAAGCTGCTTCGCTCAATCGAATTCCGTTCAGATTGTATTTCAGGATGAAATCCTCCGGACTCTCTCCGGCATCGGCATCTTTCACGGTCTGAAAGGCATAGACGTTGAACGGGCCCTCGACGCCGGCGACCGCTTTGCGCACCCGTTTGTTGCACGAGGACAGGCGGTCGCTCTCGTTGAGCGCGTCTGAGATCATGATCTGCTGGTCGCCATCCATCAGGTACATGGGCGCCGCATCCTGGAACGAAATCCCGGTACCTAGCTCCAATGCAGGTAGTCCAGCCCGCTCCAGCAGATGATTGTAGCCCCGCACGATGTCGACGATCTCGCGCGCCAGCACGCAGGCCCTGCTCACCGCCAGTGGGGCTTCGCCTTCGTGTTCCAGCAACGCGACAATGATGGCGTCGCCTTCGACAAACACTTTGCGGGCGCCATACTTGGCCAGCAATTTGTTCACGGGATCGTAGAAATTCAGGCTGAAATAAGAAGCCGGGTTCATGCCCTGTTCCAGCAGCGACCGGGTCAGCCGTGACGAGTCCCGGATATCGGCTTTTAGAATCACATGGCGCAGGACCTTGTCTTCAGATGGCTTCTGCTCTTCCGGCAAGAGAAACTCGTAAAGCGTGCCGTTCATGGCCGAGAGTTCGCGTAGCTTCCAGTTGCCGATCAGATTGCCGCTGTCCATGGTGCAGTTCAGCGCTTCCAGACGTCGCAGATCGCGGTGATAACGCAGGAAGTCGCGCAGAAAACGCGCCGCCATTTTGGCCCGCTCACTCCCGCGGCAAGCCGCCACACGCACCATCGCCGCGTACAAGCTCTGGGCAGAAAGTTTTTTATGTTCTTCAATCAGCTTTACGACTCGGTCGCGTTCTTCTCGGGAGATCAGACCATTCTTCAATTGCTGAGCGTTGATGCGGGGCGAGTATTCAGCGAGAAGCGGCACTACTTCGTAGGACGCAATCACGTGGTCCATGAGCTTTTCGCGCTCCAGCAATTCGACCCAAGCCTGCAGTCGCGCTTTCTGGCAGCGCCCCTCGTGGGTGGTTTCGTCAGGCTGGCCTGCGCCGACGAGTTCGTGAACATTTTCCGGGACGTTCAGCCAGCCATCGACCACGGTTTCATCCTGGCCCCTCGAACCGAGATTCAGTGAGAGTAAAAAGTCACGGGCGACCCGGCGCACATTGGCAAATCGGTCAGGGTCGCGATCAAAGTTGCCCAGCATGACGTAATGTTCGGCGTTCAGGTACGTGTCACAGCCGTCTTCGGTAAAGACCAGCGGGTTCAGAAAGAGCTTGTATTCCACCTCGCTGTGGTTGCCGAACAGCGATCGGCGCATGCGGGCCAGGGTTTCCTTCTCAACTTCGCGCAAAATGCGGAAGAGTTCCTGGCCGGTCTTGCGCAGGATGATCTTTTTGGCGACCTGAAAACCGGCCACGCGCTCGCGATATTCCAGTGCCTTCTGCTGGCGCACGCCTTCGTAACTCTTGAGCATCATGCGTCCGCGTTCCAGCACCTGCGCGAATTGCGAATTCAACTCAATGCGCAGAAATTTGATGATGGCTGCTCGCCCCAGCACATCGACGGAAAGATTTTCGGCAGCCTTGGCGCGATTCAGCGCGGCGACATGCAAGTCGGCGAGAAGCGGTTTGAGTTCAGATCCGCCCACCTTGGCGGAGGTTGCTTTCAAAACCGGAGTGGATCCTATGAAGTGGTTGCTCACCGGCCGCTCCGTATTCTCGGCCGCCAACAACCCTTCCATGTCGCCGTGGCGCATGATGAGGCGCGCGATCTGCAGCCGCGCCTGTTCCACAAACCTGGGGCTCAGATGGACGTCATGCCGGAGGTTATCGACCCCCAGCTGTAAACCTTCCAGGGTAAGCTTCGGCGTGTAACTGGCGAGCTGGGGAGGCAGCGCCTCTTCTGCCGAGCGTCCGAGTCTGAAGATGGGTATTCGTGGCATCGTCGGCGGTTTCTATTGTCTGCTCACTGCGGAACGCGCACCGGTCGGGCGGCGCGGAGAGGTGGGGAACTGATTCCTGTGTCTTCGCCGCTCCATTGAGAGCGCGCAGGCGCGGGCACCATGTAACTTCCACCCCTCGCAAACTGCTGATTTTCCTACGTATACGGGAGAGTAGCACGCGTGCGGAGCTCGGCCAACGTTACCCAAGTTACGTTATCGGATGGCCATATTGGGCCGTTGTTTACTCGGGCTGGGTCTCCAGGGGATGGGCTGCCTTTTCGAAGAACTCGTTCTGGAGTCTCAGGCTTTGCTGGTCCGCCTTGATGGCTCGTGTGGCTTTTACGATTCCGTCAATCCAAGCGTTCATTCTGAATTGACCGAATTCATGAGTGGCCAGTGAACCGTCCCCGGAATAGTGATTGGGAAAGCGTGCGTACCACCAGATTCCGGTATAGACGTTCTCCGGCAGCTTTTGCCGGCCCAGATCGGCCCCGGACTCGCTCCTGGCCCGATCCTGATGCACCAGCTCGGGATGGGCGATCAGCATCGCGGAGGTCTCAGATTCACCCGCGTGCATGTCGGGACCTGTGCTTTTCGACCTAGGTCCGCCGGGCGGCGTCTCCACCCGACCCAGAACGTACACCACGTAATCATGGGGTTTCTCCAACTGGCTTTGGGCAAAGAACGGGAGCAAATGCTCATTGCCGCCGTGACCGTTTACGATGATGACCTTCTTACAACCGTTGCGCGCCATCTCGTCGGTGGTTTCCTGCAGCAGTTGCAACTGGAGCTCCCGGCTGTAGGCAATGGTGCCGGGCTCGTGCCGGGCTTCGAAGATCTGCCCAAAGTAATACTCGGGAAAAACCACGGCGTATTCCTGCTCGGCGGCGTGCCAAGCCGCGTAACGCACATCGAGAAGATCTGTTCCCAGCGGCAGGTGAGGACCGTGCTTTTCCAGAATGCCAAAAGGCAACAGGCAGGTGCCCTGGGACTGCTGAATGGCAGAGCGGAAATCGGCGGCCGTGAGTTCTTCCCAGTGCACCGATAACTTGACCTGCGCCCAGCCCAACTGGGCGCAGAAAAGAAGCAACCCAACCGCGATCATGACATTGCGAATCACAGCCTTGCGCATGGGGATTCTCCCGAGGTTGCCGCATTTTAGCATTGCCCATGGTCACTGTTACTTCAGTCACCATGCACAGGTACTGAGGCCAAGGTATGATTTCTTGAAACGTGACCTCAATGAAGAAACTAAAATTCCTGGTTTCGCTGACCACGAATGATAACGACTATCAGATCGAGCAAGCCGCGGCAGCAGAGGACGCGGCGCGGCGTCTGGGCGCGGACGTCCAGATCATCTACGCTGAAAACGATTCGATCACGCAGAGTCAGCAGATTTTGACCGTCATTCAGTCACGATCCGACTCTCACCCGGACGGAATCATCTTCGAACCCGTGGGTGGGACCGCACTGCCACAGGTAGCCCGGGCTGCAGTAGCAGCGGGCATCAGCTGGGTAGTACTGAATCGGACTGTCGATTACATCGCGGAGATCCGCCAGACCCACCGGGTCCCCATTTTTGGCGTCAGTTCCGACCACGAGGAAATCGGCCGCATTCAGGGGCATCAGTTTGCCGCGCTGCTGCCCAAGGGTGGAACGGTCTTACACATTCAGGGCCCTTCCGAGAGCCTGGCCGCCAAACAGCGCACCACCGGCATGTACGAGACCAAGCCGGCCGAGATCCAGGTGAAAGTGATGCGGGCGCAGTGGACCGAGGCCAGTTCCTATCGCGCCGTAAGTTCGTGGTTGCGGTTGTCCACCTCTCACCAAACTCGTATCGACCTGATTGCCGGGCAGGATGACGGCATGGCGCTGGGCGCAAGAAAGGCCTTCCAGGAGTTACCTGACAACGCGGCGCGACAACGCTGGCTCAGCTTGCCCTTCATCGGATGCGACGGGCTTCCCAAGACTGGCCAGGCCTGGGTCAAGCGGGGACTGCTGACCGCGACCATCTTTGCCGGACCCAACACCGGTCAGGCGATGGAGATGCTGGTGAAAGCCCTCCAGACCGGGACTATACCGCCAGAAAACACCCTGACCGCACCGCTCTCCATTCCAGCCCTTGATGTCTTGGCCGCGACGCAAGCGGAAAAAGCGCGCCTGTTGTCGGTTTAGGGATGCGAGCCAGACGCTATCGATACGGATGTACCGCACTCGCGTGCTCCACTGACGCACTTCGCTTCTGCGGTTTCCGGGTTCCTTCTGTTGAATTCTTCTCTGCTTCCTCACCGCTTCTCTTGTTAAATTGGTGGTTGTTACATTCCGAAGGAGAAGCAATGCCCACTCTGGTCGCTCAGCCTACGCGCATCCGCGCAGCAGGCACCAAGCCCAAACTGATCGACGAATTCATTGGCCGCGTCAACACCCAGACTTCCGGCGTAAGTGTCGCCCACATGCGCAGTCCGCGGGGATGGGAAGAACCCGGGCAGACGCCCGAGTTCGACGAATTCACCATCGTGCTGAAAGGCAGCCTACGGGTTAAGCACAAGAGCGGCGAAATGGACGTCGCAGCCGGCCAGGCCGTGATCGCCCACCGTGGCGAATGGGTCCGATACTCCACTCCCGCCGAAGGCGGGGCTGAATATATCGCGGTATGCCTGCCGGCTTTCGCGATGGAAACTGTCCACCGCGACGCATGAATGCTGAGCGGAGTCGAAGGACCCCTATCAGTTCCTCAGAAGCATGACCGGGTGGAATCTGATCTCTTAATTGCCATCCAAACGGAACCTAACGCTTCGCAGCGGCTTTCTCCAGCAACTGTTTGATCAGGTCGAAGCTGACCTGTTTAGGATTTTCGCTCGCGACCGACATGTTCAGGTAGCCGCCCTCGACCAAAAAGCACGACGACGTGAGCAAAGGCTTAGCCAGTGGCTTGCCGTCGAATCCCTTCGTCATCTTCATGCTCAGGCATCCGACTTCTCCAAAGTCTTTGGTATTGGTTTCAGGGGCTTGTTTTGCGCCGCCTAACATCATGCGGGCTCCCATGAGCCCTTGCGGGATCGAGGTCGGCACTCCGTCGGTTCTGGGCGGCGCGCTCTGCAGCTTCACGGCGAGCCCGCCGATGTTCACCGTGCAAATCGAAGAATCTCCGTCGAAGCCATGCGGGTTAGTGACCTTGCCGCCGTAACTGGCCTCCAGGTCGGACGTCGGCATGAGCTTGCACGCTTTCGCGTTCGGACCGTAGGAGGGCGATCCTTGCGCAGCCAGGGAATGCGGTCCGGCAACGAGGGCGAGAGTGGTCACGAGGATCACGGTGGTAGCGGACTTTTGCAGTCGGGTCATGTTGGATGCTCCCTCCTGGTTAGCTCCCGGATATGCCGAAGTATATGTTTGGGATTGGAGGTGGAGGAAACGATTCTTTGGGTTTTGCGGCGGACTGGGCGAGGGCATCCACGTAGGCGCGGCGATTTCCCCAAACTTCACGTACATGCCCGCACGCGCCAGGGCACACGCGCGCTTACATTGTCGAGACATCCGGCGATTCAAAACGTCGTTCAGCGCCCTCGGCGCTAGCGCTGATTGGGATTTTCAATCCAAAGGACCCCTTCTCGATGGGTAATAATGATCGCCAATGGCGGTTGAACAATACGTGCCGTCTGGACAAGAGAGATCGGGAGATCTCTACGCCTGCTGATACGTTTGGGGTATGACATTCAATTCGAGATCCCGGCAACCGTGGCCATGGTCGGGATGTTGCATGTGCATCCTTCTCGTATCCCGGATCTGTGCGAACCGGACGAGGTGAGCATCAGCCCTGAGGTAAAGGTGGAAAGCTACATGGATCGCTATGGCAACCGTTGTGCCCGATGGCTGGCACCGGCCGGACCGCTCCGGCTAAGCGGTTCCACTCTGATCGAGGACCGACCCGGGAACGCCGGACGCGATTGACCCAGATGCGCAAGAGCATGCCGTGAATGAGTTTCTCCGGAGCTGCTTCGGCTATCTGTTGAACAGCCGGTATTGCGAAGTGGACCGGCTGTCGAATATCGCAGTCGAGCTGTTCGGCCACCTGAAGCTGGGATGGAGCCGCGTGCACGCTATTTGCGGCTGGGTAAACTGGAAAGTGGCATTCGGTTACCAGCACGCACGCTCGTCGAAGACTGCCCTGGATGTGTTTACGGAGCGGACCGGAGTCTGCCGTGATTTCCAGCATCTGGCGGTCAGGTTCTGCCGCGCGCTCAACATACCGGCACGCTACGCAACCGGACACCTGGGAGACATAGGTGTGCCACCTGAGCCCACGCCCATGGATTTCAGCGCCTGGTTCGAGGTCTACTTGCAAAACCGATGGTGGACGTTCGACGCGCGCCATATCCAGCCGCGCATTGGGCGGGTCTTGATGGCGACGGGCCGGGATGCTTCTGACCTGGCCATTACGACATCATTCGGTATCGCCAATCTGACCGGCTTCTCGGTGGTCACGGAAGAAGTTTCGGCTGTGTGATCGGCTGTCAGCCAGCTGGTACGCTTTAGTCGCGGGCAGGAGTGCCCACTCCAAACGAAAACACTGCCGAGCCCAGCTCGGCCTGGAACGGGGCACAGCCCCGTCCCCACACAAGCACGAACAGTGTTGACGGATTGCTGAGGGCTGATGGCTGAGAGCTGAGCTAGTTTTACGGCGCTTCGATCAGCTCCATTTTTCCGTCGCGGGTGCGATGCAGCACCATCACTTTGCCTTTGGGATCGCGGAAGACAAATACGTCGCGGTCGCGGAAGTGCGCTTCTTTTATGGCTTCCTCCAGCGTCATGGGGCGCATGGCGACAGCGTCCTCGGAGCGGACCAGATGTACTTCGGTGGACTTGGCGACCGCCGGGAATTTGTGTACCACCAGCGAAATCTCGGTCTCTGTGGTCTCCATGAGTCCGACCGCAGTCGGGAGACTCTCCTGCTGCGCTGCCTTGCCGTTCCATTTCTTAAGATCGTGGCGTTTCTTGCTGCGCCATCGGGTCTTGTATTTGACCGCCTGCTTTTCCAGATGGTCGAGCGCCTCGTTGATGGCGGTCTTCATGTCGCCGGCCTGAGCTTCGCCTACCAACGGTCCGTTCCGCGGGCTGATCGTGATTTCTGCCTTGTGGCGGCGCTTCTCGATGGCGAGAATTACCTTGGTGTCGAATTTATCGCCCAGAATTTTGCGGATTTTAGTCAGGCCGGTTTCGACTGACTTGCGGATGGTGGGGGTGATTTCGTACTGTCTGCCGGTGAATTCCACGTTCATGAGCGCCCCTTTCTGTCCAGGCACTGCATTTTTGGAACCATGCTTCCCAGCACGGCTAAAACCGTGCTCTTCCCGCTTCTATTTCTTTACCCTGCGCTGGTGGGTGCTGGGGATGCGCATGTCTTCCCGGTATTTCGCAACCGTGCGGCGCGTGACCTGGATGCCCTGTGACTGCAGGATGCGAGTGATCTGCTCGTCGGTCAACGGGCGGCTTGGGTCTTCTTCCTCGATAAGCTTTTTGACCCGGCGCTTGAGGATGAGCAACGACGTGTTGCCGCCCTGCGGGCCGTTCACGCTTTCGCTGAAGAAATAGCGCAATTCGAATACGCCCTGGGGAGTGTGGGCATATTTGCTGGCAACCGCCCGGCTGACCGTTGAGGGATGCACGCCGATCTCTTCGGCGACCTCTTTGATCATCATCGGTTTGAGCTGGTCGATGCCTTTTTCCAGAAAATCCTGCTGTCGGGTCACGATGGCATAGCAGACCTTGGTGATGGTTTGCTTGCGCTGTTCAATGTTCTTGATGAGCTGGATGGCGCTTTTGTAGCGCTCTTTGACGTAGTTACGGGTGTCTTTGTCGTTGGTGTCGCGGGTCAGCAGGCGCTTGTACGCAGGATTCAGGCGCAGCACCGGCACATCGTCTTCATTCATCATCACCAGCCACTCATCGCCGTGCTTGATGAATGCTACATCGGGTTCGATCAGGCGGGGCTGGCTCTTGTTGTAACGCAGACCGGGGCGGGGGTCGAGCGTCCGGATGTAGTCCAAGGCCTCCTGCACCGCTTCCGGCGTTCGGCCAATGGCGCGGGCGATTTCCTTGTACTGCTTGTTCTGCAGGGCCCGCAGATGATGGTCGACGACGGCAACCGCATCCGAAAGCACTTGCACGGTGGCCTCACCGTTTCCATTCTTGTGCGTGGCAAGCTGCGCCTGGTGGTAGCGCAATTGATAGAGCAAACAATCGCGCAGATCGCGGCAGGCGACTCCCGGAGGGTCCATCTGACGCACCAGGTCCAGTGCTTCGTGCAGATCAGCCACGTTGAAGCTGGGCTGAAAGACAGGCTGTGCCGGCTTTCGCGGAACCACAGGCTCTGCCTGCGGAGCAGGCGGTGGCGCAGGTGCGACAGCTTCGGGAGCGGGCGCAAACGCAGGGCCGTCGATGCTCGCGGAGGGCTGCAAATTCGGAGTGTCCCGTGTGTCCCACTCGGAAGATAACGCGGCGTCAGTCTCGTCCACCGGCGATTGTGCTTCTTCCAGGTCTGTGGCCAGACCCAGGGCCGTGGCTTCCTTGACCACATTTTCCGCGATGGTCGCGTCAACTTCCGGAGGAGCGGGCGGAGCAATGCCCAGCAACTCCTCGTCACTGGCAATGAGGTAGCCGTCTTCGCTCAGGTTGCCAATGATGACTTCGGCGGCCTCGCGTACTTCCGAACGCACCGATAAAGCCCCAAGCTGCCAGGCCAGGTGGTCAGAGAGAGTAGTGGGCTTGGAGAGAAAATTCTCGAACGACGGCCGCTCAATCTCTTCCATCTCGCTCCGGCTGCGATAGCCGGGATCGAGATACTCCTGAAAGAACGAGCCGAAATCTATTTCTTCGAACGGATCCTTCTTTTCGGCGGCCGTAACCGTGTTTTCTTCCGGCGCAACCCGTTCGCGGTCTTCTTCGGCGCGAGCGGCATCATCGAGCAGGGGAACCGAGTCTTCCAACTCTTCGAGCACCGGGTTCTCCACCATCTCGGCGGTAATCATGTCGCGCAACTCGAGCTTGTTGAGCGCGAGCACGCTGACCATCTGCACCAGGCCGGGGGTGAGAATCTGCCTCTGCGACAGTCTCAAATGCAACTTGGGTTGAAGAAGAACCATAGGTCGTTGTCAGTCGTCGGTCTTCAGTCGTCAAAAAAGCTGGTCAGCGTTGGGGGGAGACCGACGACTGACGACCGACGACTGTTCTTTCATACCAGCGAAAAGCTCTCACCCAGATACACCTTCCGCACCTGGGGATCGCTGGCCAACTGCTCGGGCATGCCCGAGGCTAAAATCCTTCCACCGTCAATAATGTATGCCCGGTCCGTGACCGCCAACGTCTCACGGACGTTGTGATCGGTGATCAACACGCCGATTCCGCTGGTCTTCAGATCGCTGATGATCTTCTGCAGATCGAGTACGGCGATCGGGTCGATCCCGGAAAACGGTTCGTCGAGCAAAATAAATGTGGGACTAATGCACAAAGCGCGGGCAATTTCCACGCGCCGCCGCTCGCCCCCGGACAGAGCGTATCCACGATTCTGGCGGATGTGCTCCAAACCCAGTTGATCGATCAGTTCTTCCATTTTTTCCCGGCGCTCGTGCCAGGAGATGGGCTGAGCTTCCAGCACGGCGAGGATGTTTTCCTCAACCGTAAGCTTACGGAAAACCGAAGCTTCCTGAGGGAGGTAGCTGATGCCGTACTGGCGTGCCCTTAAGTACATCGGCACGTCGGTGATTTCCTCATCGTCGATGAGTACCCGGCCGGTATCGGGCGGGATCAGGCCGACGATCGCGTAGAAGGTCGTAGTCTTGCCGGCGCCATTAGGTCCAAGTAAACCAACGACTTCGCCCTGCCCCACGCGAATGCTCACCCCATTTACGACCCGTCGACCACGGTAGGATTTGCCGATTTCGTCTGTGGCCAGGGTACGCATTTAACGTGCCACTCGGGTCTGGGTAACAGTAGGGGATGTATTATTGCCTTCGACCAAAACCCTACCATCGTGTCTGAACAAAGTCAACGAAACCCCGGTGATCTTGCCCTGTTCGGCATCAAAAATGCTAGGCGAACCGCCCGTAAGGACAAACTTGTCGTCGGACGTGGTGTAAGCCAGCTGCTCGCCGGTCGCCCGGCGACCGGGTTGGATGATGAGCACCTGCTCCTTCGCAATGATGTGATCGATCTTTCCAGTTCCTGCTCCAGTTCCTGTAATCGATTGATTCGAGGTAGCTTGGTCTCGGGGCTGCAGGAATACATCCATCACCTTTGCCGTGATGGTCAAATCCGCCCCTTGGGCTTGCACCGCCTCTTCAAAGTGGGCTTTGCGCTCGGGGTCGGCATAGCTCAGTCTTTCGGAGGTGATCTTGACCGGAGTGACTTTTCCACTCTTTTCGATCTGGATCAGTACTGTGGACACCGGTTGAGTCGGCAATCCTTGCGCGACGACGGACCGGTGGTTGCGGTCAAACTGGATCGAGGGCGCCTGGATTACGTTGGCGTTCTGCCACAGGCGAGCGTCTCCGCTGTACAGGGCGACGGCCGGACTGCTGTGAGCCGTCATGGTGCGGGCAGTCACGTGAATGGGGTCGGACGCCGCCAGAAGGGCGCCGTTCGGCTGCGCCTTCAAGTCGCTGTATGTGCTCTTGACCTCGCCCTCGGCGAAGGCGTCACCGGTCGCACGATTCATACGCATGGTCCGGCTGGTCGTAGTCATGCCTCCATCGATGACGCGGGGAGCGCCGCTCAGTACCAGCATCTGGTCACCGGGAGTGTAGGTGGCGCGATCGCCCCAGGCTTTGCGGTCGCCGTCCGAGTAAGCGACGCCTCCTTGCTGCACGATCGAATCTATGCCGCTGCCCGGGTGGAAGGAGGCGTCAAGCAAATTGCTGGTGCTGATGCGATCCGGCTGGCCTGGAGTTTGTGACACGATGCGGGCATTGGGGGTGCCATGGACCGAGGCTAGCTGTCCCAAGTCATCAAAGACCGCTTGAAACTTGCCCGCCGTCACCAGTGTCTGCTGTCCGTTGCCTGGGGTTGGCCGGAGGGCTATCTGGGCGGCTCCCGAAGTGTCGGCCCGCCGCAGACGTCGGCCATCAGCCACTAGGAAATCTATGACCGACGCCGTGACCTCGACATCCTGCGCATTCGCCGATGCCGTGGCGAGATTCTGATGCTGCACCAGCCTGACGTTGTCCTGGCTATGCGCCGTGCTCAGCACGTTGTTCCTGGTGAAACTCAGGACAACCTGGCCGGCATTCCCTTGCATAGGCTGCGGCCCTGAATTCTCCACCCGGACATCTCCCGAGAAAGTGGCGGAACGTAGCGTGTCTTGCCGCTCGGCCATGAGGAGTTCCAGCTGGTTGGACTGGACCTTCTCCGATCCTGAGCCGGATGATTCGAATCGAACGTTGCCGGAGGCGAGAATGCGCTCCACCGTGTTGTCAGGCCGGAGAAAAAGTGTGCCCTTGTCGGCTGTGGCGCGCCGCCCGCCATTCTGCAGCCGCGGAAGATCGAGGTCAACCACCCGCGGGTTCTTGGTAATCGTGCCATGAATGGCGGTCAGCCGGGCAGGAGTGGCACCGTGGAAGGCGACGTCAATCTGCGACTGCAAAGCAAGAATGGTGGTGCTGGCGGTGTAGCTGAGGCCCACGGCGGACCCGTTGGCCTGGGGCAGGCTGAACTCCACTTTTTCCTGGGTGAGGGCGTTCCCTGTCTTCTGGTTAAAGAGCAGGTTGGTAGTGGTGAGATGGACAGGATTTTTCAGCTCTTTGGGCGTCGCCTGGTCCGGATGAATCAAGCCTTCCGGGTTGGCTTCAAGATCCATCTGGACCTGGCCTCTGCCGATAACATCGCCGGATTGCGGGTCATATTCAAAATCTGCGCCGTAGATCTGGTCGAAGCGGCTGGAATCGCGCCCGTAGAGCGTGATGGTGACCTCATGCAGCTCGGCGTGACCGCCTTGCTTGTATTGCACCGCCTTGCTGGCCTGAATCTTGAATAGGGTATGCCCCTGCTCGGAGCGGGAGACGGTGAAACCCTGCGCGCTCTGCTGGATTTCAATTCCGATTTTTGCCGGCACTTCCTTTAGCGCGTTTTGTACCTTGCTACGAGCGTAGAAATACACCACCGCCACCACCAATAGGAGGCCAATCGCGCCTGCCGCAAACCAGCGACGAAGGTGGGAAATCTGGACAGACATTAGAGACAAGTCTACTTGAAGCTGGGGCGTCGCCTCTCAATACCCTTGGGTCGCACTCGCGGAATACCGGCGCTGAACAAGAATCCGGTCATCGTCTAAACTCACATCACCATGAACCGGCAAGAGCCTGCCTTACTGGATTTGCAAAATATCTCCGTGATGCGTGGGCAGAAAACTGTGTTGGAGGATTTCAGCCTGTTGATCCGGGGTGACGAGCATGTGGCCATTCTGGGGCCGAACGGCTGCGGCAAGTCCACCCTGATCAAGACGATTACGCGGGAATGTTATCCCGTGGCGCGTGCAGGTTCGTCGATGACTATTCTGGGTCAGGAGCGCTGGGACGTCTTCGAGTTACGTTCGCTGTTGGGCATTGTGTCGAATGACCTCATGTCCAGGAGCTCCGGCGATGCCTGGGGACGCAATGTGGTCTTGTCTGGCTTCTTCAGCAGCGCACGCATCTTCCCCCATCATGTGGTTGATCCCAGGCACAGGAAACTCGCCGACGAAGCCCTGGAGCAGCTGCAAATATCGCACCTGGCGCAACGTCCGGTTTGCGAAATGTCCTCGGGCGAGGCGCGGAGGGTGCTTATCGCCCGCGCCCTGGTTCACAAGCCGCGAGCCTTTGCTATTCGATGAACCAAGTAACTCTCTCGACGTCTTCGCCCGGCATAGTTTGCGTCACAGCATGAGTGCGCTGGCAAATGCCGGCATCGGAATCATTCTGGTCACACACGATCTTTGCGACCTGATCCCGGAAATCGAGCGCGTGCTTCTGATGTCGAACGGGCGGATTATCGCGGACGGACCGAAAGAGCAGATGCTTCAGCCGGATCATCTGGAAGAATTTATTCGAGACCAAAATGGAAGTGGACCAGCGCAATGGTTACTACCACATGTGGTGAAGACAATACGGCATCGTCGAAAGTGCTGCATTTGTTAAAGGCAGTTCTCGGATACGAGCAACCAGTTCTCAGCTCTGTGCAAGGGGAGGACTCTCGACCGACCGCGACTTACAACCCGGCCGACTTCCTGGTTCCGCTGCCGAACTGAAATCCCGCAGTGAGAGTTGCAGGCCGCCGTACTCCGGGTGATCGTTATTCTCGATGGTGAAGGCGATGTCGAGTGCATCGTTGGGGAGCAGGCCAGCCTGCTGACAGCGCTCCGCCATGTGCCAGCCCAGGGCATCGAAGGTAATGGCTTGGCGCCACTTACTGTCCGTCTCTTGCCGGTTGTCCGTTGCCGTCCGCACTTCACTTCGGGGCAAAGCGGCGGAGTCTGGATCACCGCGAGGAGTGGTGAGGATGTCGAGGTCTGGCCTGTCAAAGTTGGGGCCGCGCAACAGCGATCCAATTGCGGGTGCCACCTTCATCTTCACATGCTTGTCTTTGATGATGCGAGGAGAGGCCATGAGGCGGACGCTGCGGGCGGCGAAAACAGGCTGGGGATTGCCTACGCCAAATGGCTCCAGCCTCTCGAGAAGGTTGAAGAGCTCGGGAGTCACTTGGTCAAGCGATAGTTCGGCATCAAAGTTGAGCGAAGGTTTGAAGTCGGCAAGCGTCAGACGCGCCCGCGCATAGTCATCAAGGTGGGCTCGCAGTTCAGGCAGATTTGCGGCGGGCAGCGAGAAGCCGACAGCGTAGGCGTGTCCACCGTAACGCGTGAACAGGCCCGCGCACGACTCGAGCGCATTCAGCAGGTGAAACCCGGGGATCGAACGGCCCGAGCCGTGAGCTTCCTCGCCATTCCGCGAAATCACCAGCGCCGGACGTCCATAGCGTTCCACCACCCGCGTCGCAGTGATGCCGATCACGCCGCGGTGCCAGCTCTCGCCGTCGATCACGATGCAGAAAGCCTCGCGCAACGCGGGCTGTTCTTCGAAATGCGATGTGATTGACTGCAATATACGACGCTCTTCCTCCTGCCGGTCGCCGTTGAGTTGATCGAGCTTGCCGGCAATTTCACGAGCACGGACGGGATCTTTCACGCTGAAGAGTTCAATGACGTCGCGGGCCACATCCATGCGGCCGGCGGCATTGATGCGCGGCGCGATCCGGAATGCGACTTCGCCGGACGTGAGCGTGCGGCCATGGCTCAGGTGCGCGACTTCGAGCAGCGCCCTGAGTCCGGGATTGACGGGCGAACTCAGACCTTCCAATCCTAATTTGGCGAAAACTCGATTTTCTCCGGTTAGGGGCACGGCGTCGGCGATAGTGGCGATTGCCACCACTTTCATGAACGACTTCAACAGACGCATCCGGTCGCCTTCCGGAACTCTCCGCTCGATCAGACCCTGGGCCAGTTTGAAAGCGACGCCTGCACCACACAAAGCCTTGCACGGATAAGTACAACCGGGCTGAATAGGATTGATGACAGCGAGCGCAGCCGGAATGCCCTGCGGACCAGGAAGGTGATGGTCGGTGACGATCAAGTCCAGGCCCAGCCGCCGGGCAGTCTCGGCCGGAGCCAAGGCGCGGATACCCATATCGACGCTAATGATGAGCCTGATGCCGGCAGCCGCGGCCCGCTCGATGACATCGTCACGCATATCGTAGCCGTCGCGGATGCGGTGCGGAACGTGAAATTCAGGCGTGCCGCCGCATAACTCAATTGCGGTCTTAAGGACTATGATCGCAGTCGTGCCATCAACGTCGTAGTCGCCGTAGATCAGGATCGGTTCCTTGTTCTCGATAGCGGCTTCAATCCGGTCGACTGCAGTCTTCATGCCAGCCATTAAATAAGGCGAATGTAAATGATACAGTGCAGGAGCCAGGAATCGTTCGGCAGCTTCGGCTTCGTCTATGCCGCGCATAACAAGCAGGCGGGAGAGGGTCGAAGCGATGTGGGGATCTTTCAGGCGAAGCGATGGTTGAGATCCCAATTCCGCCGCGAGACGTTCAACAGCAGCCGAGTCGGCGGTTTTTAATTCCCAGCGCATTGAGCAGAAAAGTTTCAGAAATTGATTATAGCGGTGGTGGGTGGCCGAGCTTCGCTCGGCCGGACGGGCGGGACGCCGGTCCCTCCATAATATGAAAGTCAGTTTTCCTCGTCCTGGTCGGGTTCGTCGATGGGAATGCCGCCAAAGTCTTCGGACAATTCCAGCAGGCGCTGGTAGTGGTTGTACCAGTCGGTGGAAGCTTCGTAGACCATCATGATGCCTTGGTGGGCGAAGCCAAGCTGGACGAAGCCGGTCTTGCCGATGTATGTGCGCAGCCAGCGCGCCTCGTCGACGTCTTCATCGTTGGTGAACTCGGCGTGGCTCAGTCGCTCGATCATCTGGTCGAGCTCTTCCCGGCGCAGCATCCATGAGTCCATAGTGAGGAAAGGGGCTGCGGCGGCCTTGGCCAGTTCGACGAAGTCCTTCCAACTGTCGGCATTGTCTTCGGTTTTCCAGACCACGCTGGGCACTTCTTCATAGTCGACATAGCCGTGAAAGCGGCGCATGCCGTGGCCTTCAATGAAGGCAATCATGTCGTCTTTGAGTCCAGCCAGGTTGTCGGGCGCGGGAGACATAAAGGGTTCGATCAATTCTGCATTGTATGCCTGAATAAGGAGAAAAATCAGCATTCAGCACTCGGCCAATATTGTTTCTCGCTGCGGATCCGGCGTATGCGATCTACGAACGCATGAGCGACTCCGGCTCTCTCTCGCACGGATGAATGCTGACGGCTGAGTGCTGAATGCTTCCTGTGCTACACTACCTGTTTCGCACACGACAACCGATCCGCGCTATGTTTCTGTCCAAAGAGTATGTGGGCTATCTGGCCCGCGAAGTCACCAAAAAGCTGATTGCGGGCGGGCATATCGAAACCAAGGCCGTTTCTGCGGTCACGGAGAAGGTGCATGCAGCCATGCTCGAGGAGTTGTCGCTCGAGGACCGCATCAATGATGAAGTGCGCGTCATTCTGGAAGCGTATTCGGAAGAGATGCGCCGGACCGGCGCCAACTATCAGGAAATGTTTCGCAAGGTAAAGAGCGAGCTTACCCGGAAGTACAAGGCGGTGCTGTGAGAGTCAGCCGGGACAAGGTCAACAAGGTGGCGCACGTGGTCACGGACGCGCTGGCTGAACTTGACGCGGTGGATTTCGTCGAAGATCGGAACACCATTCGGCTCGAAGTGCGCAAGATTCTCGAAGACCTGTTGAACCAGGAAGCAAAAATCGACCAGACCGCTCGCCTGAAGATCGAAAGCCAGAAGCGCACGATTCTCGAAGGCAGCCAGGAGTGGGACATCCTTTACCGCAAGTACTACAACGAAGAAGTGAAGAAGCTGGGAATCTAATTCTTCTGGTTTACGTCGTCAGTCCCTGCTCCCGCAAGACTCCCCAAACCATCGATGGATGAGGATACACTCACCCGGCACCGTCTCGTGGAATAGTATGTAGCTGGGACTTTGATCATTGGATTAATAAGATCGAATACTAGAATATAGGAATTTCAGATCGGGAAACTACCCGAATGTGGATAGCGCGAGCGTCTAAGCCATCGATTTCGAGATGAAACAGAACGTCCAAATTACGAGCTTCGTGAAGCAGGCCGCAGGCCAAGCCGGCTTCGAACTCGCCGGAGTCGCTCCAGTCCACGACTTCGGCGAATTGGATCGCTTTCGAGAGTGGATCGCTGCCGGGCGTGCCGGAGAAATGCAATACATGGAAGCCCGCAATGATTCAGGCGCCCTCCAGCGCGCGTCGTTGCGATCGACCTTGCCCTGGGTGCGCAGCGTGATCGTCTGTGCCATCAACTACAACACCGCTCAGCCTTACTCCACTGATGTGGATGATCCGCAACGAGGATGGATTTCCCGGTATGCGTGGGGACAGCAGGATTATCACGAAGCGGTGCTGGAGCGGCTGCGGGCTGTGGAGGGCAAGTTGCGCGGTGCCCTCGGCGGATCGCAAACCACGGACCTGCAAGCCCGTTGCTATGTAGACACTGGTCCCCTGGTCGAGCGTGTCTACGCCAAATACGCGGGGATCGGGTGGATTGGAAAGAACACCTGCATCCTCAATCAGAAGCTGGGGTCGTGGCTGTTTTTGGGCGTCATCCTGACCTCGCTCGAACTGGAACCTGATTTGCCGGCACCCGACCGCTGTGGTACCTGCACCCGCTGCATCGATGCCTGCCCCACCGATGCGCTGGTTGCGCCCTATCAACTGGATGCGAATCGTTGCATTTCGTACCTCACCATCGAAAAGCGGAGCGCCATCGCTGAAGACATACGTCCGGGCATGGGTCACGAGGTGTTTGGGTGCGACATCTGCCAGGATGTGTGTCCCTGGAATCGCAAAGCTCCAGCTAGCGGCGCAGCGGAATTTCAGCCGCGGGAAGGACTGGTCAATCCCGCGCTGGAATGGCTGGCTGGAATAACGGCCGAAGAGTTCCGGGAAAAGTTTCGCGGCTCCGCCGTGCGACGTGCCAAGCGCAGCGGCTTGCGGCGAAATGCGGTGATCGCCATGGGCAACAGTGGAGACCGGCGCTTTGAGCCCTTACTGGAGAAGTTGAAAACAGACGAAGATGAAGTTGTAGCGGAAAGCGCGGAATGGGCGGCCAAAAGGCTCTTGAGCGAAGCGCCACCGTGGTAGCATCGGGTCAATGTGGAGTGCTCGTTCAGCGATTCGATCATGCCCATCATCGGTGTCCTCGCGCGACGTCTTCTTCCCGCGGTGTTGCTCTTCGCCGTCACCGCTTCTTCGGTCGCGTTCGGGCGCAGCTCGGAACCTAAGTGGATCCGGGTGAGCTCGGCCCATTTCTCCGTACTCACCGACGCGGGTGAAAAGAAAGGCCGCCTGGCCAGCTTGCGGCTGGAGCAAATGCGGGACATTTTTTCCCAGCTTTTCCTGAAAACCAAGCTGCAATTGCCCGAACCACTGGATGTGATCGCGCTGCAGTCGGACGAGGAGTACATCCGTGTGGCGCCCTTCCGGCAGGGCCAACCCATTTCCGTTCCGGGATTCTTTTTGCCTGGGGATGACCGCAACTATATCGTTCTCGATCTTGCAGCCGACGATAGCTGGCGAGCGGTCTCCCACGATTTTGGGCGGCTGCTTCTGAGATTCAACTATCCCCCTACCCAGGACTGGTTCGACGAAGGCTTTGCTCAATATTTCTCCAGCCTGCGGCTGGGCGACAATCAGGCACAGGTTGGCGGCGACCCCACGCAGAACCTGCCGTGGAACCACGCCCTTCCGGGCCAATCGCCGGCAGACCCTAGCCCGTCCCCGTCATTTTCGGAATTGCTGAGCCGCTCGTGGCTGCCCCTACCCGAGTTGTTCACGATGCGCCCGGGACCTTCGGGTTACCCGCCCATGTTCTACGCGCAGTCGTGGATCTTGATGCACTACCTGCTCAACCGGAACAAGTTGTCCGACGCCGGAGCTTACTTTGGACTGGTCGAAATCCGGAAGGTTGCGGTCGAGCAGGCGATCCAGCAAGCCTTTGGCATGAGCGCTTTGCAACTCGAACAGGCGGTGAAAGATTATTTTCACTCTTTTCCGCCTTCGGAGCCTCAACCGAACCCGAAGGCGGGTGCGACCAGCTCAGGGGGCCACCTAAACCAGGTCCCTCCTCCACTGGGACCCCTCGATGTCGGAGGCAGTGTCCAGGAAGTAGTGGACGCCCAGGGGCAAGCGCTGGTCGCCGAAATGTCGGTGCGTCTGCCCGAACATCGCGATCAGGGAGAGAAGAATCTCGAGACCATCATCGCCGATCCAAAGATGGACAACGTGATCGTGCACCGCGCTCTGGCGTGGGTGCGCATGGAACGAAAAGAATTCGATCAAGCCGACGAGGAACTGGCAAGAGCTCGCGAACTCGACAGCAAAGATACCTGGACACACTACTATCTGGCGCTGGTGAAATTTCGCGCCGCTCAGCTGGGCCAAAAACCCATTGCCGGCGTTTCGAACATGATTCAGGACCTGGTATTCGTGGTCGATAAAGAACCAGACTATGCCGAGGCCCACAATATGCTGGCCCTGGCGCGGCTGCAGGGCGGCGGCGTTCATTCCGCTACCGAGTCGATACGGGTGGCGATCCAGCTCAGTCCACGCAGCGAGCAGTATCTTCTCAACCTGGCACAAATTGATCTCGCCGGCAAGAAGTGGGACGACGCAACTCCTCTGCTCGAGCGTCTAAAAGACAGCTCAAACCCACAAATCGCGCAAACGGCGCGGAAAAATCTGGAAGACCTGCCCACCCTGAAGAAGTATGGCGTGCTGCCCCAGGAGCGTGCGTCTCAGCCCCCTCAAACGGGTCCCGCGAATCCGGCACAAGCAACTGCTGCCAGTCAGGATGGGGAAGATGCGAACTCCGCTCAAGGCGAAGCCACCCCAGCGGAGCCGGCGCCGGACCGACGCAAGGTCCAATTCGTTAGAGGAAAGCTGACGAGCGTGGACTGCAGTCACAACCCAGTGGCAATCTTGACCGTCCGAACAAACTCTCGAACCCTAAAACTGCGCACCGATAACTACAAATCATTGCTGCTGGTCGGAGCCGACGAGTTCTCCTGCGAATGGACGGACCGCCCGGTGATTGCCAACTACAAAGCTGGGGGAAAAGGCGACGGGGACTTAGTGTCCGTCGAAGTGCAGTAGGGGCGGGAAATTGCCGCAAATAACAAACCCTCCCAGGGGAAGCTGAGAGGGCCCGCAGCGGTTGAAACTGGGACCGTTTATTGCACCCGCACCACATTACCTGCCTGAAAGCCCTTGGGACCTTTTAGCAGATCGAATTCCACCGTTTCGCCTTCGTTCAGCGTGCGATAACCGTTCTCCTGGATGGCGGAGAAATGAACGAAAACGTCCTCCCCGGTAGAGCGCTGGATGAACCCATATCCCTTGGCCCCGTTGAACCACTTTACTGTGCCCTTCTCTCTCACAAAGAACTCCTTTCGACTCTACTCCGTGATTTAACTTTCGCATCCTCCGTGAAGCTCGTGCTCTTCTCCTAACCCCCTGCAAAGCAAACGAAAGCACAGCCGGTCCGTGTCCCGTTTAAATCACTCCCACAAAAAAAGCTCCCTGGGTTCGGGCCGTGGCGGAAACCACGACACAAATTTGGCCGGAGCCCTCGTGCGGGCGCGATTTATGACTGCAGGACACGAAGCGTCTACCCCAAAGACATGCCCGTTGCCCAAAATTGCGGGCGGCGAGCACAAGATAATATTCAGGAACTCCATTCCTGGCAAGCGAAGAAATCTGAATTGTGAAACGCCTAAACATGAGGCTGTCCCGCAAGGATGGAACCGTGCCTGGGGCGGCGAAGCGCGCACTGTCCTCCCCGCCGCGGGGTGAATTGCAACTGTCTGATAGGATTGGGGAAAATGCTTGGTGACCAGCAGTCAAGGTCGGCGAACCCGCCGCCTCCAACACGCCGTCCAGTCGCCGATGCGCGGCCCGAAGACGCCCACTCGGGGTTAGTCACTTCCACCGTGAAATATCTGTTACGCACCGAGGTACATACGTTTGCATTTTCCGTGGCGGCCAACGCCATCCTGTCGTTTTTTCCTTTTGTGCTCCTGCTCATGACCGTCATCCGGCGCGTATTTCATTCTCCGGTGATGTACGACGTGGTGGTGCAACTGCTCCGCGATTTCCTGCCCGCTGGGCAGGACTTCGTGATTCGCAATCTGAATGCTCTGGTCGACGCGCGCCATCGGGCGCAGGTGGCTTCCCTCATCATTCTGCTGTTTACCTCAACCGGAATCTTCATGCCGCTTGAGGTAGCTTTGAACCGCATCTGGCGATTCCCCAACAACCGCTCGTATTTCGGTAATCAGCTCATATCGCTCGCGCTGGCGTTCACTTGCGGAGGGCTGGCCCTGCTGTCGATTGCGCTCACCGCTGGAAATATCGGATTCCTCGAAAATTCCTTGCGCAGCCACGGGCCGTTTGTGGTGCGGCTGGGCGGCTTTCTGATGATGAAGGCGTTCGCGGTCTCCGCCAGCATCGCAATTTTCTTCCTTATCTACTGGGCATTGCCCAACGGCAAGGTACCCGCCCGGGCAGTATTATCTACTGCAGTGATTATGGGACTGATGTCGGAAGCCTTGAAATACGCGTACATCATGGCCCTGCCCCGGCTGAATTTCCAGGAAGTCTATGGCCCGTTTGCTCTGTCGGTAAGCCTGATGTTCTGGGCATTCCTTACGGGATTGTTGATGTTGACGGGAGCACATTTGTCGGCCCGGGGCTACAGCCGGCGAGAGTCAGTGTAGGCGCGAGCGCCACGCTCGTGCAGGCCGACTCGGCGATTCCTGCCCACCCAGTGTTCGGCGCCCATGTAACCTTCGAGGTGGTCGTGTCCCGACCTGCGACCGCGCCGCCCCCGGTTTCGATAGGCGGAATTGTCATTGCCAAAAATCCCGCGCCCGTCATCGTGTCCTCGTCACGGTTTCCGTGCTGTCCGATGGATCGGGACTGGCTACTCTTCAGTGCTCAACCGGCGGAGTACAGGGAGATGGCGCCGTCGGCATCGTCCGACCTACGCCCTCCGCCAGGCGCTCCACGCAAGAACAACCGGGATGTGCCAGGGGTCCATCCTGGCGATGTTCGAATGCGGCTGCGCGCAGGGCCACAATCGTAGTTTTCCGGCAACTCGCCGCCGCTCCTGGCATCTAACCATGAAGAAGAAAACTGCCGCTCTCCTGTGTTCGGCCCCCTGAGCGGAGAGGGACGGGCACGGGAGGAGCCGCGGTGAGCCGTGGAGCTTTCCTTCTCAGGTTTCGCTACACTATCTCTATGAGATCGATGCTGCGTTATGGGGTGGCGTCAGTCGTCCTTTTTGTCTCTGGTTTTGTTGGGATATCATCGCCGCAGGCTCTCGCCCAGGAGGGAGCTCTCGACCCGGCCCCGCCCAAAGGAGTCACGACGGACGAGATTATTCGGCATTTCGCGGCCAAAGAGAAGGAATTCCAAGGGGCCCGGGACCAGTACACCTACCGGCAAGACGTTCGGGTAATCACGCCCGACGACAATGGTGAGTATCACGAAATCTTCGATGTGCTTTTTGATGACCAGGGAAAGCGTCTGGAGAATGTGGTATTTGCGCCTCAGTCTTCGTTGGCCATGATCTCGATGTCACCCGAAGACGTTGACGACATCCGGCATCGCCTACCCTTCGTGCTTACCAGCGACGAAATTCCCGAGTATCAGATTCTCTACGTGGGGCAGCAACAACAGGACGAGCTGCATTGCTATGTCTTTGATCTCGCGCCCAAAGAGATTGTCGGCAAGAAGCGCTATTTCCAGGGCCGAATCTGGGTCGACGACCGCGATTTTCAAATCGTGAAGACCAACGGCAAGACCGTCCCCGACATTCGCAAAAAAAAAGGCCAAGAGAATCTTTTTCCAAAGTTCACCACCTGGCGCGAGCAAATCGACGGCAAGTACTGGTTCCCCACCTATACCAAAGCAGACGACACCTTGCATTTCTCGAGCGGTGACGTCCATATCCGCGAAATCGTGAAGTACAGCGACTATAAGCGGTTTGGATCGAATGTGAAGATCACTTACGAGGGCCAGGAAGTGCAGAAGGCGCCCGGCGCGAAGGACAAAACGCAGCCGCAGCCGGTGCCTGATAAGCCGCAGAAATAAAGCTATCCGCTCTCAGCCATGAGCTCCCAGCTAAGATCCTTCGAGTAAACCGGCGGGGCGAGGCTTGGAATATGCTGAGAGCTGATGGCTGAGAGTTGATAGCTAGTAAAAAAGGTACTTGCGCCACTTGTCATCCGAACGGCCCATGAGACGCATGATGTGGCGGCTGGTGTGCAAGTTGAAGGCCCGCGGCTCGCGCATCAGTTTCATATCTGCTTCCACAGGAAACTGATTCCCCTTCTGCCGATTGCAGGAATGGCAGCAGGCCACCAGATTTTCCCAGGTGGAAGCTCCGCCTCGCGAACGAGGCACCACGTGGTCCAAAGTCAACTCACTCGAAGGCAGCACTTCTCCACAGTATTGGCAGGTGTTACGGTCACGCAGCAGGATGTTCTTGCGGGAGAGTGCGCGAGTCTGGTGTGGGATACGCCGGTACTCGAGCAGTCGAATCACGGAGGGTACGCGAATCGCCAGGCGAGCAGCGTGCAGGAAGTGTCCGTTTTCCTCTTCCGTCATGGCCACGCCCTTCAGCACCAGCACGATGGCCCGGCGGGCGGCACAAACATTGATCGGTTCGTACGACGCATTCAACACCAGCACGGGTGCGTGTAGGGCGTGGCCGTTGCCTTCGCGGTGCATTCCGTCCCGGTGCACGCCGATCACCGCCGGGGCGGTCCCGTGGCTCCTCAGCAGCGAGCCGTTCATCGAATTGTTCCACTTGCCTGCCATACATTCATTAGCGGACTGCCGCGATGTTCGCTGCACGATTCGTTTCGCCGCGCCTATCCTGTCGCCGCCAAAGTTGGCTCATCCTTAGCAAAAGTCTGTGCCAGATTTACGCCTGTCGAGTCCGCTTTTAGCGAGCGGGCGACCGTCGCCACAAATACTTTTAGATGCGCCCGGCCGTCGCAAAACGTGCGCGCATTCCAAGACCGTCGTGCCGGTGGTGAACACATCGTCGACCAGCAGGATTTCCTGTCCGGCGATTTCCCTTGGCCGGGTGACCGCAAACGAACCGCGGAGGTTTTCGCGGCGCTGATGTCGCGTGAGTCCGATTTGGGATTGGGTCTCGCGCCGCCGCTCCAAAACCCGGGAGTGCAAGACCAGCCAGCCTCTTTCTCTTCCAAGCCTGATGGCATGGTGAGCGATTAACTCGGACTGGTTGAAGCCGCGCTGGCGCAGCTTCCGCGCATGCACCGGCACGGGGACAACCACCACAGGACTCTGGGTCCACTCAAGCGGCCTCATCACTTCCGCCAGGATGCGGCCCAGGACCACAGCGGCGGGTCGCACCTGCTCGTATTTCAGCAGGTGGATCAGGTCGCGCAGACCACGGTCATAACTGCCGGAGGCTACCGCTTTGACAAACGGCGGCTCCAGGCGGCGGCACAAACCGCAGCGAGGCCCGCCCGCGCTCAGAGCATACGGACTAAATACTCGTTCCCCACAAACGGAGCAAACGCCGCCCGCGGTAGGGCGGACATCGGAAAGGCATGGCTGGCAAACCGGCAGGCGGGAAAGGTTAACCCGGAGGGCACCGCAGAGACGACAATCGGACGGGAAGAGAGTAGCGAAGAGGCTTTCAGCAACAACGCTTACTGACGAGACCAGCATTGACACTAGCGAACCGTGCCGCGTCAAAACTGGGATCCCGGTAGCCCGGATTGGATGCTCACTACTGCTGAAGACGAGCCTCCCGCGTTCGCCCGGTACCGCTCGATGCCGCGGGCAAACCTACTTCAGTATAGCGGGCTGCAATGTCTCAAGCAACGACTCAACGGTCAGGCAGTCGCGCCCTGTTCCTTTTTGGATTCCTTCCGCGGGCGAACTGTCACCAATGCTGATTGGTACGACCGCTTGAAACAATCACCGCAGCGCGCCGGCCGTAGCAACAGGAGGGGCAACAAAAACTTCTCTCTGAAATTCCTCGGACGTGAGCGGTAACCATTAGAACCGCCACATTCTCTGCATTCGAATAGCCTGGGAGACATGACCGTAAACCTCAGGAGAGCCCGTGGAACAACCTCGCGCTACAATAGCAGAACCGGCCACCAGCAAGGCATTTGACGCGATCCCGAGGGGGCGCCCATCGTGGCAACCCTCCGCGGGAGCGCGAGTAAGGCCCTTGTAGAACAGGGAACCCACATGTTAACGTGCGCCGTCTGATTTATCGCCTAAGATCTGAACGTCTAAGGTCTTTATTATCCGACCGCCAGCCGCGATTGCACTTCCGAGGATCCTCGAACATGAGCCCAGACGGCCCTGTGACTGCCAGCGAGAACGAAAAAAAATTCAAGCCGTACGTCCCAGAAGGTATGGAGATGCGCGAATTCACCTGGCGCGCGATTCTGCTGGGACTCGCGATGACGATCGTTCTGGGTGCAGCCAATGCCTACCTGGGCCTGCGCGCGGGTATCACGATTGCGGCAACCTATCCGGCGGCAGTCATTGCGATGGCCGCGATGCGGGCTTGGAAGGGATCGCTTCTGGAAGAGAACATCGCCCGAACTGCAGGTTCGATCGGGGAAGGCATCGCCGCAGGTGCGATATTTACGATCCCTGCGTTCCTGATTGCAAAAGCATGGCCTTCGTTTCGCCCTGCGGACGCGTACTGGAAGTCCACCGCACTGATCATGGTCGGTAGCGTCCTTGGGGTGCTCTTTATTTCTTTGGTGCGAAGGGTGATGGTGGAAGACCCTGAATTGCCCTTTCCCGAGTCGGTGGCGGCGTCGGAAATTCACAAAGCGGGCCAGCGCGGCGCTCAAGCGGCAAAATATCTTTTCTGGAACATCGGCGTTGGCGGTGTGGTGTACATACTCGGAAAGTTCGGGATGTTTGCCGCCGATCGGGACTTTCCTTTTGCCATTGGCAATCTGGGTCACAGCCAGGTTCGTCTCGGAACACTAGGCAGCACCAAGGTGGTCGCAACCGGAGGTACCAGCGTATTTGCGGCTCCCAGCGTAAGCCCCGCTTACGTGGGAGTGGGCTACATCATCGGACTGCGCTTGGCTTCGATTCAGTTCGCGGGCAGTGTCCTGGCTTGGGGTCTGCTGGTTCCCATGATGATCTACTTCCTGGGCCCCGAGCTTCAGCAATACATTCCCACCGGCACACCCAAAGACTGGGCAGACACCGCGGATGCGGTGTGGAGATATATCGTCCGGCCGATCGCGGTCGGCGGCATGCTGGTTGGTGCTGCGTATACGTTATTCAAAATGCGAAAGAGCTTGACCTCCGGATTCAGCAAGGCGGTCTCGGATATGCGACAGAGCGCCGATCAGCGAGCCAAGTTGGGCCGTACGGAGCGCTACATGAGCTTTAAGACAGTCCTCGGACTGATCGCACTGATGTTTGTATTGATGTGTGCACTTTACGTCAACATTTCCGGCTTGAGGGGGCCGGCGATTGTGGCAGCCGTCGTCATGCTGATTGTGGGTTTTTTCTTCGCCACCGTTTCCGGCAACCTGGTTGGGTTTATCGGTTCGTCCAACAATCCCGTCTCCGGCTTGACCCTCTCGACGTTGCTGATCGCAGCGCTACTCATGGTGTCGCTGGGCGTTTCCGGGGGGAAGGGTGTAGCCATCGTCCTGGGGGTAGCCGCTGTAGTATGTGTTTCTTCATCGGTCGCAGGTGAACTGCTGCAGGACTTCAAGGTTGGATACATTCTGGGCGGCACACCGCGGAACATACAGATCGCGGAACTGATTGCCGTGGTCGTCGCCAGCCTGGTCATGTACTGGCCATTGATGCTGCTCCATCAAGGCAGTATCAACTCCGGTGGCGTCGGCTTTGGCGGGCCTGACTTGCCCGCTCCACAAGCGGGACTCATGGCCACGTTGGCCCAGGGGATCGTGGGCGGAGACATGCCTTGGGCGCTGGTGGGGGTCGGCATCTTGTTCGGTGGAGCCATGATCATGATGCAGGTAAAGAGCCCCATGCTGGTTGCCGTCGGCATGTACCTGCCGTTCGGTACGACTTTTGCGATTTTCGTGGGCGGTGTGTTTCGCACCGTCGGAGATTGGCTGGCGGATCGTCGCGGCTACAACTCGGCGCAAAAGGCCCGAGTGGAGAATGCCGGCGTCTTAGCGGCTTCAGGACTGATCGCAGGCGAAGCGTTGCTCGGATTGGTTTGGGCCGGGTTGCAGTTCGTGCCCCAATGGAAGGCGCCGAACCATCCGCCCCAACTTTTCAGCCACCCGTCTTATCTCGTAGGGGGCCTGATGGTGCTGGCGGGGCTGGCCGGGCTCCTCATCCGACTTCCGATTTCGGCTGCGGGAGATCCGAGCGAGCCCGCGCCCCCGACCGCAATCATGTAAAGCCTTGACGCAGGGGACACCAAGAAGCACGAAGGAAGTTGTTTTCCTTCGTGTACCTTCGTGTCCTTAGTGGTTTATTGTTGGTTGATGTCCGTGGCCCAAAACATCGCTTCCGTTCAAAAGCGCATCGCCTCGGCGGCTCAGCGAAGTGGCCGCAGATCCGACGAAATTACACTGATGGGGGTAAGCAAGACATTTCCTCCGCCCACCATGCGCGAGGCTTACGCAGCTGGAATTCGAGTCTTTGGGGAAAATCGGGTACAGGAATTCTCCCAAAAGGCTAACGCCGTGCGAGATTTGGACGAGGCCGAGTGGCACATGATTGGTCATCTGCAATCAAACAAAGCGACGACTGCGGCTGAAGTGTTCACCGCTGTCGATTCGATCGATTCCCTGAAGCTGGCCGAGAAACTGAACGCGTCAGCTGAAGAGCTGGGGAAGAAACTGGACGTGCTGATCGAAATCAATGTGGGCGGCGAGGCTGCAAAGAGCGGCCTGGCCCTCGATTCCGGTGAACTGGAAGATCTTTTGACGGCGGCTCCGAAGCTTGAGCATCTCGAATTCCGCGGGCTGATGACCATTCCTCCTTTTACGCAAGACGCTCAGGAAGCGCGCCCCTATTTTTGCAAGCTGCGCGTGCTGCGAGACCAGATCGCCGCGCGCCGCCTGCCCGCGATTCGCATGGAAGTGCTGTCGATGGGCATGTCGCATGATTTTGAAATCGCGATTGAAGAAGGTTCGAATTGCGTGCGCGTGGGGACGGCAATCTTTGGACAAAGAACAAGAGATTAGCCACAGCGGACACCGAGAAGTACGGAGATTTCCAGGGAATTTCTCTGAGTCCTCGGTGTCGTCCGGGGTAGGTCGCTTCCAATGCTCTCAATCCACGACACCCCGAGCGGCGCTACCTTGGCGGTCAGGATCCATCCTCGCGCCAGGAAGAATGCCATCACCGGCGAACTCGGAGACGCGCTCAAGATATCTTTGACGGCCCCACCCGTGGAAGGCCGGGCCAACGATGCCTGCATCGAATTTCTCGCAAGTCTTTTGCAGGTGCCGCGTTCCTCCGTTACCGTAACGTCCGGCCAGAGCAGCCCAAAGAAAGTAATTCGAGTGTCAGGACTATCCGCGGATGAGTTGCGAAAGCGATTGAGCATGGATGACAGTGAAGCTGCAGGGAGCCATTTCTGAATTTCTCCGAACGATTGCGCGAGATCCGCACTGGCTTCGAGCGTCCATTCTGGGTCGCCAATATCAGCGAACTTTTTGAGCGCCTGTCCTACTATGCCGCGTTCGCATCCTTGGCACGCTACCTTCACGAGACCTTGAACTTCCGGGTGGAACAGGCCAGCAGCCTGACTGGACTGTTCGGAGGACTGGTCTGGTTTCTGGCGGTATTTGGCGGAACTGTCGCCGACCGGCTGGGCTTTCGCCGTTCGCTGTCATTGGCCTACCTGATCCTGAGTTGCTCCTACTTCCTGCTCGGATCGCTCGGATCGCCCTGGCTCGCTCCGGTCCGCAATGCCGTGCCGCTGGTCGTGCTCGTAACCTTTGTATTGATGCTTCCCGCCTTAGGCGTCGCGCTGGTCAAGCCCTGCGTGGTCGGCACCACGGCGCGGGCTTCCAAAGAAAATGTTCGCTCGATCGGTTACTCGATCTACTACACCCTGGTAAACATCGGAGGGGCGACGGGACCTTATGTTGCATCCTGGGTGCACCAGCACTTGCAGGTGGAGAATGTATTCCGCGTAGCAGCCTTGAGCGTGTTCGCCATGTTCTTTGCGGTGCTGCTGTGGTTCAAGGAACCGCGTCGCTCAAGTGAGACGCAGACCGTGAGCCTGGCCCAGTCGGCAAAGAATTTTTGGGTTGTCATTTCAAATCCACGTTTCATGGTGTTCCTGCTGATTTTTTCCGGCTACTGGGTCGTGTATTGGCAGGAATTCATTATTCTGCCGCTCTACATCCATGACTATGTGGATCCTAAGGCCAACACCGAACTGTTGCTCATATCTGGACCGCTGACGGTAATTGCCCTGCAGCTGCTGGTCAGTTTTCTTACCCAGCGGATACCCGCATTCCGTGCCATCACGCTGGGAACGCTGATCTCAGGTCTGGCCTGGCTTATTTTGATTGCGCATCCCACGGTCCCCATGGCGGTGCTTACGCTTATTTCAGTTTCTGTGGGCGAGATAACTCAGTCGCCACGCTACTATGAATATATTTCCCGCCTTGCCCCTCCCGGCCAGCAGGGCACCTACATGGGCTTCGCGTTTCTGCCGATCGGAATCGGCTCGCTGATCGGTGGCTGGTTCGGAGGAAAGCTGATCCACCACTTTGGAGAGGTCACGCACCAGCCAGAGCGCATATGGTGGGCGGTGATCGCTGTGGGCGTTTCTACGGCGGCGCTATTGTGGATTTATGACAAGACCATGAGGCCCGCGACGGTCGAGCCTTGAAGATATCTGCGGCAACTTTTGGTAGTGGTGCAGTTTGAAATCCACAGGGGGGTAGCAAGAGCGCCCGACCTGTGGGAAACTGTGGGCATGCCGAAAGAGGAACAGCCTGAGACCCACGAAAACGTTGAGGCCCAGAAACTCGTGGATCGCATTGAGAAGAAAGTAAGCACCCAAAGGAAACACCGATCCTCGAAGACTCCATCCAGGCCTCCAAATCAAAAGGCAAACATGCCCAAGCGCAATTTTAGGATAGTAAAGCTTACGCCTATCGTTATCGGCGTCTGCGAACGCTGCAACGCGCAGTTTAAGTCTAGCCAGCCCCTAGTGGATGCCGCTGAATCCGAGATGAGAGCGGCGTTCGATGCCCACAAGTGCAAACTGGTGGACAGCAGCCAAAACGTCCTGCGGATCGTGCGCAAGGAAACCGAAAACAAGTAGCCTATTCCTCATCGGGCATACGCTCCTGCATCGCCAAAAAGTGCTCGTACTTCAAGAGAACAGCAAGTGGCTTGTCGTTGTCCTGAATCACCAGTGTCTTGTCGAGTTCCCGTAGCTGAGTGACGTTTAAAGCCCGTAGCCGACTGATTCCGACGTGCTGCACGTTCGGGTCAAGGTACGGAATAGAAACCTGATTAGCTTTCGCCATATTCCCTCTATGCTTCCCTTTCGAGCGCTTTCAAAACTAAGTTCTTGTCAACCTGTGCATTCGGCTTTTTCTCAGGCAGTAAGGCACACAGTTCAGCAAGCGTCCATACGTGATCTGTGAGACCCGCTTCCATCGCTGGAGTTACGCGCAATGTGGAATGCACGCGGCAGAAATTGTAATGGAAAAAGTAGAGCGCAACTTGGTGCGCGTGATTCTCAAATTTCTTGCTGAAACCGTTCGTGAGTCGCGTAAAACGCCGCATCCCCATTCGCATGGAAAGGTTCTGCCGTTCAATGTAGCTGGTAGAGATGTGCTTCGGGTCAGGATTGCCGCTCAATACTCCCGTGCGGCATCCGATGCAGGTTGCCGGACTATAACGCGATTCGCCATCGTTCGATGCGCCGTAGATTTTTACCAGCATTGCATAATCAATCTCAGAACCGAAGGCGTTCTCTACCGCCTCAGCGTAGACACGATGGCCGTCTGTCGTTAGCTGAATCCGGTTAGTGATCCGCACTGCTACGTCCTGCATGAAAGCCTGCGCTGTGGACGCGCCACGATCCCCAAGCATGTACGAAATAATCAGCTTGGTATCGGCGTCAATCGCCGTCCACGTCCGGCAGTCTCCCGCGCCTTGCTCCATCTGCTCCATCGTGATGTTCTTTTGCTTCGCGTAAGTGAAAGACCAGACCTCATCGCACTGTGCGCGATTCACGCGAAGATTCCGCACGTTCGCATCATGGTAGGCAGCACAGGCGCATCCGGCATCTTCCAGCAGGCGAAGAACAGTATGCTTGCCCACTCCGAGCATTCTGCAAGTCGCGTTAATGGAATTTCCCTCCACTAAAGCTGAGATTATCTGCGCCCGTTTCGTGATGTTTAGTTGATTCACGCTATCCTCTAAACTGCCTAGATGATAGCACTATAACGTCGCTTGTAAAGCATTATATTGCCTCTATATAGCTGTTTTATGCTTTTATTTATGCCTATGGTAAACTCCCAGACGCACAGGAATGTAACGACTAGGAAAACAACTCCCGCTACCGCTAGGAATCTGAAAAAGTCACCTAGCAGATATGCGCGCCTTTCGTCGCTATCCGAATCCGGATTTATGCTGCCGTCTCCAGAATTAGCCAAATACATCGACGATTTAATGCGAGGCGATCTCCTGTGCTGGAGAGACCTGTGGTTTGGTTGGTTGTTGTTCTCCACGAAGGGCGTCGTGGTTGGTCTAGTTTTGGAGGCACCGGAACTGCTGTACGAAATAATCTCCATGCAGCGTCGCATCCATATAGACAAATCCGGCTGGTTCTTACGAGAGTCCCACGTTCCCGACTGGGCAAAAGTAGTGGCACTTCTTGGCTGGCTTTTGATTGTCTCCGGGGTTGCAGGAGAATGGATTACCAGTGGCTTAATTTCAACTGCCGAGGGCAACATCCAAACATTCAACGACATCTTGCTGGCCGATACGCAGAAAGAAACCGCTCTCGCTCTTGAACGCGCTTCTGCTAACGAGAGAGAGGCGGCACGCTTGCGTCTAAAGAACTCACAAATTATTGCGGCCCTTCGGCAACCATCGTTCACTCCCAACGACACCGAGAAATTGGCGAGGGGGTTCAAAGCATGTCCAAAACGCGAGATAACTCCCGTGCTAGTAAATATGGTGTTTACTAGCAACATCGGAATTCCTTCTTTAACGCGCTGAAGGCCGCTGGATTCAGCAAAAGCACCCTTAGCTCGACGGGAACCATTTGGTACGGTATCTCCGTACATGGCTCATTACGAGATGCGGCTGCGTCTTCTTGTATCCAGGGAGTGATTGCCAAGAGGGTAGCCGTCTTTGTCGTTCTTGGTGTTTCCGATCCGCCAGGCTCTCCGGTCACCATCGAGGTCGGAGAACAACCCATGGGAGCGCTTCCGAAATAGAAGAGAAACGCAGTCAGTAGCGGAAGAAACGCAGTCCATCTAGTCTGTGGACGCGAAACGGCACCACGACCCAACTTTTGCTCCGATTCGCCCAAACGCTTCGGTTTGTTTAGAATGGTGGTTTGCCCATGGATCTTCCCGCCATACAGGCCGCGCTCCGCGAGCGGAACATTGACGCCTGGCTTTTTTACGATCACCATCACCGCGATCCGATTGCTTACCGGGTGCTGGGATTGCCCGCGGGCCAAATGGTCACCCGGCGCTGGTTCTATCTGATTCCGGCCAGTGGCGACCCGGTGAAGCTGGTCCACAAAATTGAGTCCGGCCATCTCGACTCGCTTCCAGGCCGCAAGCGGCAGTATTCCGGATGGCAGGAATGGTTCGATCAGGTGAAGGTTTTGCTCGCCAATCATCGCGATATCGCGATGCAGTATTCGCCCAACAATCTGGTCTTCACCGTTTCGTTGGTGGACGCGGGCACCGTCGATCTGATCCGTGGTCTAGGCAAGAACGTGGTGAGTTCCTGTGATCTGGTGGCGCTGTTCGAAGCTACCCTCACGGAAGATCAAATCAAGTCTCACTTCGTCGCGCGCGATGCGATTGACGCTATCACCGCGGCAGCGTTCCAGGAGATCGGCAGGCGGGTGCGCAACGGCGGAACCCACGAATACGAGATGCAACAGTGGTTCCTGCAGGCGTTCCGGCGCGAAAACCTTATAACCGACGATCCACCCCTGGTCGCTGTCAATGCAAATAGTGGCGACCCGCACTATGCTCTGCATCCCGAGACTTCAAAACCGATTCGTGAAGGCGATTTCGTGCTGCTCGATGTCTGGGCCAAGAAAAACACGCCGGGCGCCGTATACTACGACATCACCTGGACCGGTTTTGTGGGGCGGTCTCCATCCGATCGCATGCGAGAAATCTTTCACGTGGTGCGCCAGGCGCGCGACATTGGGGTGAAAACTGTGGTCGAAGGCGTGAGCGCGGGGAAGGCCCTGGCGGGATGGGAAGTTGACCATGCGGTTAGGGGCTTCATCAAGGGCGCAGGTTTCGACCAGTACTTCATCCATCGCACCGGGCATTCGATTGGCACCGAGGTCCACGCTAACGGCGCTAACATGGACGATCTGGAAATTCACGATGAGCGCCGCATTCTGGCCAACTCATGCTTTTCGATCGAGCCTGGCATTTATTTGCCGGAGTTCGGTGTGCGCAGTGAAGTAAACATGCTGATCGGGTCCAATACCGCACAGGTAACAGGTAAAATTCAAAGTGAACTCGTAACCATCTGAATGGCAAATTCGTCTAAGGCAACTCCTGCGGAAGTGCAAAATACCACGGCTTCCCCCAGCATGTCGGTCATCGCGCCGGCGATCGCGTGGCTCATCCCCGGTTCCGGGCACCTGGTCCAGAAACGCTGGATTCGTGGACTTTTGATCATGGCCTCGATCACGATCATGTTCGTACTCGGCCTGCTGATGCAAGGACGCATCTACCAACCCAATGGCGGCGATATTCTGGACATTCTCGGATTCGTCGGCGACGTGGGCGCGGGCGGCCTCTACATCGTGACTCGCGTGCAGGGCTGGGGGCACGGCGCAATTTCCCACGCGACCGCCGATTACGGCACCAAGTTTCTGATCGTCGCCGGGCTGCTGAATTTTATCTGCGCGGCTGACGCCTACCACATCGCCATCGGGAAGAAGCCTTGATCGGAAAAACAGAATGACCCTGGAACTTTCCCATTTCACCGCCGCCGTGCTGTTCTCGGTCTTTGCTTCGGTGGTCTTCGGAATCACCCAACGCAGCACCTCCCGCGATCAGATCCGCTACGGCTTGTATTGCTTCGTCCTCTTCGTCGGCGGAGTGTTCGTGGCGGGCTGGGTCATGTGGATATTGCGACACTAGCAAATCGGACATCGGACTTCAGGTCTCGGACTTCGGACTTCATGCTTTTTGCCGCAAGCAAGCGCGCCAGATGCCATACCCGACCACCTGAAACACGACTCCGCTGCGGATTGGTCAAGCACGCAGCAGGGGCTGAGGTCCAAGGTCTGAGCGCGACGCCGAGTTCTACCCTTCCCATACGAAGGCATCGAACACGCGTTTGATGTCAAATCCGAGGCGTTGATAGAGCGTTACCGCGCGCGCATTTGCCTCCGTCACCGTGAGCGACAGTAACGAGAAGTTTCGCTGACGCAGGTTCCCCAAGTTGGCTGCGATCAATAGCTCGCCCAAACCGTGCGACCGGTATTCAGGGAGCACGCACACCTGGGTGACGTGGCCCACGTCATGGCGCACCCGGGAACACAGAATCAGTCCTATCAGGCTCCGCGCCCGCTTTTGCACCGCTACAAACGAGCCCTCGGGATCGAACGTGCCGCAACCCGGAAAACGTACAATATTGTTCAGGAAGCGCAGGGACCCGCTCAGGGTGCGATATTGGTCGTTGATTTCTGAGTCCACATGACCGCGGTAAGCGCTGGTGATCAAAGCAGCTGCCGGCTGGTAGTCCTGCTCCAACCAGCGCCTGATCTCAACTTCTGCGTCCAAGGGGGGTGGCGGCTTGGGCGTGTCGTTCAGGGGCAGCACCATGAAGAGCCGCGGGTGCCGCTGAAACCCCTGCTCGACAAATGGCCGGGCGACAATGCCAGCCTCGTGCACCAGCAATTGAGCTTCGACGCGATGGATTCCAGGTGACTGTTGCAAGGTCTCAATCACGTGCAGCAGCAATCGCGATTCGACTTCATGGGGATCAGGCAGCCGGCCGCCATTGGCAACGAAGAGGTCTCCAATGACACCCTTGCTGCCCTCGTAGACAAAAAAGGCGTAGCCGACGATTCGGCCGCGCTCGATGGCAGCATAACCGGGAAGGATCTTGGCATCCACATAGCGCAGGATCATTTCAGCCGAACCACTGTAGTCCCAGGAGAGCAGGCGCGCCCATTCCCGGACCTCGTCCTCCAGCAGTGGACGCAGATCGACAGAAGAAAAATGTCTGAGGTCTAGAATCTCCACCTGGAGGCTCCTGGAGGGTTCCGGCTTGCTAAGCGCGCTCATGGCGGGCTGCGAACAGCGAGTGTAGTGCTTCGTCCGGGCAGGAGGCAAACGGGGGGACAAGGATGGGTAACAGAGAGCTCTCAGCACTTAGCAATTGGGAACAGGCCACCCCGCCGTCGAATACGTCGATGAATGTGCAGTGGCCAATTGCAAAATGCCGATTGCTAATTGCTGCTTTTCCCCACCCAGTAGTAATCCAAGCCCTGCGCCGCAAAGCTTCCCACGTAAGTGACTCGCCGGCCGGTCGTCCACTTCGCAATGTTCTTTTGCCACCCTTCCGGAGTGATCAATAGATGTTCGCCCGCGGGAATTTCTCCGGCTTCGTAACGCAAGACCTTCTGATCGCGATAGAAGTGGAGGCCATATTCGGTCTCGCGTGAAAGCCGCAGAATCGCCAAGGGAAGAGAATGGTTGTCCACGCGGTTGATTTCCTGAGCGAGCGGACGCGCGGAGAGGGTGACATCCAGGGCGGGAGCGCCAATCCGCAGCACCGCCGCCACCGCCAGCACCACCGGGACCAAAGTAACAAAGCGCAACACGCGAAGACCCAACGGGGGGCGCAGAGTTAGCGCGATTCCGATCGCCAGCACCGCCGCAAACCCGACTGAGATCGCAGCCGCGCGGCCCCATGGCAGACGGTGTTGAAACACGATGTATTGCATCATCAGCGCCGCGACTACCGGCAGCGCAGCGACCACGGAATGCAGGACGATGAGCAGCAAGCTGGGGCGGGCGTCGTCGGTCAAAGGGGGGGCCAAAGGGTCGGCCAGGTGGCGGCGAACATATTCTGCCAGCAGCAGCGTGCCTGCCGGGAGGGCTGGCAAAATATAGCCGGGCAGCTTCGATGCGGAAAGAGAAAAGAATGCGACCGGGACCATGAGCCAGATCACAAGAAACGCAGACCAGGCATCCTCTGGCTGCAACGACTTTCTCCTTTCCGTCCACCAGGCGCGAATGCTTTCTACCAGCGCCATGCTGACAAACATCGTCCAGGGCACAAGTCCGAGCAAGACAACGGGCACGTAGTACCAGAAAGGCTGAGTGTGATGATAGAGGTCGGTCCCAAATCGTCCCAGATTATGCTCCAGGATGAATACGCGAAAAAATTGCGGATTTCTCAACTGGACCGCGACATACCAGGGAAGGGCCGTTAAAAGGAATAGCGCGATGCCTGGCATCCAGCATGTTCGCGCGATGAGCCGGTAATCGCTCCTGGCCGCCGAAAAAATCACAACAATGGCCAACGCCAGAAACAGCGCCACCGGTCCTTTGGCCAGCATGGCCAGCCCGAGGAAGATGTACGACAGCGCCAAGCAGCGTTTGCTTGAGCTTTCGTACCACGCATACCAGGCCAGCATGGCGATGGTGAAATTGGCGGCCAGCGGCATGTCCATCGATGCCGCACGCGCGAAGCCGATGACGCCACTGGCAGAGGCCGCCATCAGCGCACCATCCAGTTGAAAACCAGCCAATTGAAAACCAGCCAGCGGAAAGCAACGACGGAAACGCCGCAGGAAAAGATACACGGCGACTACCATCAGCGTGGCGTCCACCGCGGACGGAAGGCGAGCGGCCCAGTCGCTGACGCCGAAGAACCTGTAGGCCAGCATGGTTTGCCAATAGTAGAGTACCGGCTTCTCCAGCCAGGGCTTGCCGCCGAGAGTGGGCGTGATCCAGTCGTGACGCCCAAGCATCTCCCGCGCCACCTGTGCGTAACGAGGCTCGTCGGCTCCGAGCAGGCCGAAGTATGCGAGACCGAAGAAGAACAGGAAGCCGCAGAAGCCGGCCAGAAGCAGCCAGTCCATGAGCGGCCTTTGACCCGCATTCGACGCGGCCAGGTTCGATGTCGAGTTTGCGGGTTTAGAAATCACAATGTGGAATCTACAACCTGAAATCGAGAATGAGATCTATTGAATGGAGGAACCGAGCCGCAATTCCGCGAGAATGCGAGCGGTGGCGGCCGACAGGGGTCCGTCGAGGGCGCAACCGCTCGCGCATTGGTGTCCGCCACCACCGAGACGTTCCGCGACGGCGGCCACGTTCACATGGCCCTTGCTGCGCAGACTCACGCGGAAGCGGCCGTCGGGAAGCTCACGGAAGAACAGCGCCACTTCCACCCCTTGCATGGAAAGCGCATAGTTCACCAACCCTTCGCAGTCTTCTTCCTTGGCGTGGCAGCGCAGCATCTGCTCCTGGCTCACCGAGATCCACGCCAGGGGTCCTTCCCGATGCAGGTTGGAGAGGGCGGCGCCCAGCAACCGCATTTTGGCAGTGGAGTGTCCAAAATAAATATTGCGGGCGCAGTGGGCCGGGTCCGCGCCCGCGAGCACCAACTCACGCGCCAGCTCAAAGGTGTGTTCGTTTGTCCCCTCGAACATGAACGACCCGGTATCGGTGAGAACAGCGGTGTAGAGACAAGTCGCGATCTCAGGAGAAATCTTCACCCCGGCTTCGCGCGCCAGGCGATAAACCATCTCCGCCGTGGCCACGGCTTTGGGATCGATCCAGTTCACCTGGGCAAACGGGCGACCGCTCTGGTGGTGATCGATGTTGATCAGAAACTTGTTCTCCAATCCCTGCAGGCGGGTGCGCTGGATACTGTCACACTCCAGGATGATGGCCGCTTCGTAATCACCGTTGACGTTCTCCGACTGGACGACTTCGCGAGCGTAAGGCAGCGGCTGGTAAATGCGCGGCACACCATCGCGCAGAACGACGTCCGCGGCTTTGCCCATCGCACGCAGGATCTGCCGACAGGCCAGCGCTGAACCGATCGCGTCGCCGTCGGGCCGCGCGTGTGAGGTGAGCACAAACCGGTTGCGCTGCTCGATGTGCTTGAGAACTTCTTTCAACATACTCGCCGAACTCCAGCCGTTCGGATGGGCCCGAAACACAGCCTTCAGTCTTCAGTCTTCAGTCGTCGGTCATAGGTTTGGGCTAGTCCGTCAGTCTGCCGGCACTGCCGACGACGGTCGACTGACGACCGACGACGGATTCACTATCTTTTCTTTTTCTTCGTGCGGCCCAGCAATTCATCAATTCTGGCTCCATATTTATCTGAGCGGTCGAGGTGAAAATACAGTTCCGGAGGGCGGCGAAGGTGCAAGTTCTCCGCCACCTCGCGCCGGATAAATCCAACTGCTGCGCTAAGGCCCTCCAAGGAACGGTCGGCTTCGGTGTCATCTCCATCAAGAGTGACGAACACCTGCGCCGAGCGCGAATCCCCCGCCAACACCACGCTGGTAACGCTGACCAAACCGATGCGTGGATCGCCCAGTTCGCCCTCCACGATGGTCTCGATCTCCTCCCGCAGGGCCTCTCCTAGGCGCTCCCGATGGTATTTCGCGCCACGCTTCTCCACACCCACCTCTTGAGGAAAACGAATGAGAATATCAGAAAAACCGCCCCCGCGGCACGGTCTGGGTTCGTATTGGGCCAACAGCGTGTTGCTGGGTTCTTGCGAGAAGAGCGGCTACACGATTACGCTGGGATGAGACACCCCACCGCCTAACATCGTAACAATCTGCATACCATGATGGATGGCAGCAAAACATTGCGCTAATCTTGAGCACGATACCGCAAGACCGGTGACCTCCATCGAAAACGATAAGAAATGCTTAAATTGCGGGTCTGGCAATCTAACTCTCAATAAACGGTCTCCCTCTCGGACCTCAGGTCACCGTAAGACCGCTGACCAGCTTGGCAGTGGCGGGGTTAGATTGTGATGATTGTGGATTCGTAGCTCTCTTCGGCGAAAAGCAATTTAAATCAGCTACGCACATTTGATTAACCACGATCCGGTCGGTTCTAGATATATTCCACGAATGAATCCGCAACGTCAGCGCCGCCGTTGTTGGCAATGCGGGTTGCCTGCCGCTCCACATTCTTCATAAGACCGTCGAGATAGTCGCGCGAATCCGAAATACCGACAATCCCCACAGTAGCCCGGTTCCACAATCCACTGGGGTCCAGTTCAGCCACGGCCACGTTGAAATGCGCTCGCAGCCTGTCTTTCAGGCTGCGAACCACCTGCCGCTTGTCTTTGAGGGACTGCGCCGCTTCGATGTGCAGTTCGAGGGTGAGAAAAGCGATCAAGGCCGTTTCCGGTTTCTAGTTTCCAGTTTCCGGGACAGAAACCAGAAAGCGGAAACTGGAAACTGCTCTACGCGATGGCTTCCGCCGCGACTTTCTCGGTCACGAAGGCTTCGATCACATCGCCGACCTTGATATCGCCGTAGTTGGCGATGGAGATGCCGCACTCCATTCCGTTGCGCACTTCGCTGGCGTCGTCCTTGAAGCGGCGTAGCGACCCGACCTTTCCGGTGAATACTACATTGTTGTCGCGCAGCAGACGCACTTCCGAATCGCGTTTGATGAAGCCATCGCTGACGGAACATCCCGCAATGGTGCCCACCTTCGGGATGCGGAATGTTTCCTTGACCAGCGCACGGCCCTGATAGGTTTCCTTGATGGTGGGCTCGAGCAGTCCGGTCATGGCGCGCTTGATCTCATCCTGCAACTCGTAAATGATCGAGTGCAAGCGGATGTCGACCTTCTCCTGCTCCGCCAACTCCTGCGCTTTACGTTCCGGACGCACGTTGAATCCGATGATGATGGCGTTAGAAGCCGAAGCCAGCAGCACGTCGGACTCGGTGATGGCGCCGACCCCCGAACGCAGGACTTTCAGTCGCACCTTGTCGTTCGACAGTTTGGTCAGCAGATCGGTCAGCACTTCCACCGATCCACCAACGTCCGCTTTGAGGATGATGTTCAGTTCCTTGGTGCCGGCAGTCTTCAGCTGTTCTGCCAGACCTTCGAGCGACACGCGCGAACTCTTGGCCAGTGTGGCTTCGCGGGCTTTCTGTTCGCGATATTCGGAAACACCGCGCGCCTTGTCGCGATCCGCCACGACCACGAATTGGTCGCCAGCCTGGGGCAGTCCTTCCATGCCCAGAATTTCTACCGGAGTGGAAGGCGGAGCGGATTCGAGCTGATTGCCGCGATCGTCGAACATCGCTCGCACTTTGCCGTAGACGTTGCCGACTACAAAGTTATCACCAGTGCGCAAAGTTCCGTTCTGTACGAGCAACGTAGCCACGGGTCCGCGTCCGCGATCCAGCTTGGCTTCGAGAACCACGCCGGTCGCTGGACGATCGGGCGTCGCCTTGAGTTCCTGCAGGTCGGCGACTAGGCAGATCATTTCCATCAGCAGGTTCAGGTTCGTCTTCTGCTTGGCCGACACATCCACGAATACCGTGGTTCCCCCCCAGTCTTCCGGCATCAAACCGCGGTCAGCCAACTGCTTTTTTACCCGGTCCGGCAATGCATCAGGCTTGTCGATCTTGTTTACTGCGACGATGATGGGCACTTCGGCGGCGTGGGCGTGGTCGATAGCTTCGAGCGTCTGCGGCATGACGCCATCATCCGCGGCCACGACCAGAACTACGATGTCAGTGGCCTTGGCTCCGCGCGCGCGCATGCGAGTAAACGCTTCGTGGCCAGGCGTGTCGAGGAACACGATCTGGCGGCCGTAGGCCGGAGACTCCTTGTCCAGAATGGTTACTTTGTAGGCGCCAATGTGCTGCGTGATGCCACCCGCTTCTCCCCCCGCCACATTGGTCAGGCGGATGGAATCGAGCAGCGTTGTCTTGCCGTGATCCACGTGGCCCATGATGGTGACCACGGGCGGACGCGTGACTCCTTCCGCGGGGGTGCCTTCCTCACCGACAGCGGCCTCGGAAACTTCCTTAGCGGCCTGCTCTTCGAAGGTGATGACGTTGGTGTCCGCTCCGAAGAAGCGTGCCATCTCGCTGGCCAGTTCGGTGTCGAGCGTCTGATTGATGGTGGCGAACACGCCGCGAGTTAGCAGACGGGCGATCAGGTCCTTGGCGCGAAGTCCCAGCTTTTCCGCCAGATCTTTTACGCTGATCCCTTCCGTAATCGTGATACTGCGTGTGATCGGTTGAGGCTCATTGGAGAGCGACAGCCGCGGCGGCGGCGTGTAGCCCTTCATCGGGCCTTCCTTCACACCGCGGGGCACATAGCGCTGCCCCGGCCTGCGTGACGGTGCGCCGGACCTACTCCCTGGCCTGGTCGTCGGCCCCGTAGGCAGAGCTCCCGGCCCTACTCCCAGCGGACGTGAACCCGTGGGGGACTGGCGCGTGGGATGCATGGGCCTGCGCTCGCCCGGACGCAAGGGCGGGCGATTGGGGCTGAGCGCGCCCGGTCGCGGGCGTTGGAAAATCGGCTGACCTGGCACCGGGCGTCCCGGAGCTGGACGGATGGTGGCTCCTGTGGGCGCACCGGGCGTTCCCACGGGCGCGGCTGGCCTCAAGGGCGCCTTATACACCGGACGCGGACCCGTCTGCGGAACGATCATGCGAGGCGGCGGCACCGCCGATGATGGTGGTGCACTCGGGGCCGCCGGTCTGGCCGCCATGGTTGGCACTTGTGGCGCTGTGGTCCGCGGAGTCGACACGACTGGGGTTGTGGGACCGGCCGGGACCCGATGTGGCGCCACCGGCGGACCTGCGGGTCGGGGCGCCATTGGAGCCACGGGAGCCGCGGATTGTGTGGGGGG
>CATPBJ010000059.1 GCA_955652395.1 uncultured Terriglobales bacterium
ATTTGCCATAGTGGAATGGGCCCGGCCTTTCTCTTCCCGGCTGACCTGCCACGTTAGCAATCCTCCGCTGCCCTGAGAACGTCACCGAAGACCAATGAGAAGTAGACCGAAGATCATCGCCCGACCGGGGCGTAGGGGGCCCCGGGGTAGTAGCGTGCTCAGAAATGCTGGGTCAGAACAAGACAGGAAGCAAATTGTCATACTCCCCGTGAGTCTTCCGGCCATCTCCACCCAAGTGCATCAATCCTTAAATCTGAAATCTGAAAATTTGGAGGGAACTGTGAAAAGCACATGCACGCTCCTGCTCGCTTTGTTCTTGTTCGTTTCCATTTCCTTGGCCCAGAATGTATCCTTGGCCCGCACCGACGTTTACCACGTCCTCTTCGCCAAGGCCGCCCTCGGCAAAGCAGTCGAGGAGGGCGATTTTCTCAAGACGCAGGCGCCCAACAGGCCCATGCCAGGGCATCATCTCGTCCTGCGGCACCAGTTCGGGTGAAGACTGGGATTATGGGGTCATCGAGCATCTCGGGACCAAGGCCACGATTGAAGCGGCCGGGACCCCAGTGCCGGAGGCCATGCGTGACCTCAGCGCCTGGCTCACGGACACCTTTGTCAACGGGCCACCCTGGCCGGAGTTCGCCAAAGCCATGGGTATTGACGAAGGCTCGGCAGACAAAACTGCCGGCTCCGTGTACGTGGTCTCCGTCTACCGCGCGGCTCCCAGGCACCGCGACCCACTGGAAAAGTCACTCGGTCAAACGGCGCCGGGCGACACTTCGGCCGGGACTGTCCTGATGCAACATTTAGATGGTGGATCTTGGCAATTCCTTGGTGTCGTGCGTTACAGCTCGTGGCAGGATTTTGCCACCAACGAAAAGAATGGCATGGCGGATACGCTTAAGCCGGCTGAGGGTTGGATGCAGGTGCGTGAACATTCCAGCTACCACAACGATACGGTCACCGGTCGCATCGCGCCGTAGTTGGAACACCGGAACGGCTTTGCCATCGAATCAAGCCCGGCTTCGGCCGGGCTTTTCTTGCAGCGCGAACGAGCAGGCGAGAATTTGAGACCCCCCATGCCTTCGGTCAGCAGGTCAAGGTCGCAGTCAAGGCGGATAGGATCCTACTTTAGACCTTCGACCAGGTACAGGTCGGCCAGCGTTCGGTGGAATCCATAAACGAACGTCTTGCCATCGGGCGTAACGAGAATAGGGCCAATCGTGGCAACGCCAGCGGCGTCTCCCGGCACAAGCTGCTTCCAGAGACTTCTTTTTCCAGCCGCCAAATCCACGCGGTAGATTTTTGCGGGAACTTCTCCGGTCTGATAAACGAAAAGACCGTGCCCGTCCTGACTCCAATTCGTCGGGAGATCGCCCGACTCGAGCCCCGGAATCAAGCGAGGGTCTCCATGTCCTGAAGTGGGATAGAGATATCCTTTCAGGTCGGGCCCGATTGCGGCCACCATCTGACCGTCGGGCGAAACTGCGAAAGCGGTTCCGTTCACTCCTTCGGGCGCAACCGGCAGGGGCTGGCCTCCGGCGACATCTTGAACATACAATCGCCCGCCGCGACCCGGTTCATTTCCTGAAAACACGAACTTCTTGCCATCCGGCATCCAGCGAGCGCTGTTGTGATTGATGGCATCATTGGTTAGAGGCTGGGCCTCCCCCGCTTTGGTAGGCAGCAGGCGGAATTGTGCCGGCGAACCTGGAATCTGTGCGATCACCCATTTCTGGTCGGGCGACAGCGCCTCCGCGGATCCCTCACCCAGACGCACGGCGGCGGAACCATCGGTCTCGCGGATGTAGACGGAATAGGTCAGCTCTTGTGTCTTTCCATACCTCGCTCCGCCCCCTACGCCTTCCTCGTCAAACAGCACTGTTTTGCCGTCGTTGGAGAGATCAGCCGGGTAGGAATAGTCGAGCCAGGAAAGGTCGCGGTCCTTGCCGCCGTCAGCCGATGTACCCATCAGTTCCCGGCGCCAACTGGCCCGCCCCAACAGCAGGCGCCCATCGTGGAAGATGTCGAAAAGCATGAGCGTGCCTGGCATCCGCGCCACCAACCGCTTCTCTCCGGCCAGGTTCACTGCCGACAAATCGCGATCCAGACCGGTTTCCGTCGCGGTGAACCAGACTTCGCTTCCGTCCGCGGACCAGGCCAGACCTTGAATGCTGTACCAGTCTCCGGAAATTTTCTTCTTATTCGCCGAGAGGTCAACGATGGCAACCGAGCCGCTGTCGTCTCCCTGGAGTGGGTGGTCGAGAAAGGCCACCATGTCGGCTTTGGGCGAAATTCGCGGGTGGCTGATCCAGCCTCCGGTTTCGTAGAGTACTTTGCCGATGGGATATTCCAGGCGGTTCCGGCCCCCCACGTCGCGCACCACGGCCAGATTGCTGCCGTCCGGTGACCAGTCCGCCCACTGCACGTTCTCCAGCACTTCCCGGGGCGCACCCCCTGCCAGCGGAGCGCTGGCCAGCGTGCCCACATTCACCCAGGTGCCGGTGCGATGGCTGTTGAGGGCGACGGCCATTTCGCCCGTGGGTGAAACGGCCAGCAGTTGGGTGTGTTCCAGTCCCAGAGAGCGCGATTCGGCGGCGCCAGGACGAGCGCTAAAGATTTCGACCGGATTGCCCTGCCACGCGGCGCTGTATAGGATGGTCTGTCCATCCGAAGCAAATCGCGCCGAGCGAATGTCGCCGCGCCGGAACGTGATCTCGTGATATCGCGGGTTGGGCAATGCGGCACGCCAAAATGGTTTTCCGGCAAGCAAGCCGGCTCCGGCTCCCACCAGCAGAGCGAGCCCAACCAGGGCTGCGGTAGATTTATTCCCTCGCCGAGCCGGCGACGCGGCGTCGTGGCGCTCAGCCACGATGGGCAGTTGCGAAGCAGCGCTGACTCCGGCGCGAGCAGAATCGGTGTCGCGCTTGAGTCGCTTGAGATCGGCCCGCAACTCCGCAGCAGTCTGGCATCGCAACTCGCGGTCCTTCTCCAAAGTTTTGTTGAGGATCAACTCCAGTTGTGCCGGCAATCCCGGGTTCAACTGGACGGGCGATGTGGGTACCTTGTTCAGAATCGCTTCAAAGATGACCGCTGAAGTGGTGCCCGAAAAAGGCTGCCGGCCGGTCGCCATTTCATACAGGACGACACCAAATGAGAACAGATCGGTACGCTGATCCAATGCCTCTCCACGCGCCTGTTCCGGCGACATATAGGCCACGGTTCCCATGGCGGTTCCGGGGTTCGTGAGCTGATAGTCAGCGGCCACCGCCGTGACTGCGGTGGCCTCATCGGGTTTGTGCTTTTGCGGCGTCAGCTTCGCCAGGCCAAAATCGAGAATCTTGGCTTGCCCGCGCTGCGTGATGAAGATATTGGCCGGTTTAATATCACGGTGCACAATCCCGCTCGCATGGGCTGCATCCAGCGCATCCGAAATCTGGATGGCGATCTCGAGCAGCTGATCAACCTTGAAAGGACGGCCCGCGATCCGGTGCTTGAGCGTCTCTCCTTCCAGGAGCTCCATGGCGATGAAAGGAACACCCTCGAAAGTATCAATCTCGTAGATGGTGCAGATGTGCGGATGGTTCAGCGCGGAAGCCGAGCGTGCCTCACGCTGAAAGCGCTCAATCGCCTGTGGATCGCGGGAGAAGCCCTCGGGGAGAAATTTCAGTGCCAGGTAACGGCCCAGTTTGGTGTCCTGCGCCCTGTAGACCACGCCCATACCTCCACCGCCGAGCTCTTCCACCACGCGGTAGTGAGAAATGGTTCGGCCGATCAAGTTAGACGCGCTCCCGAGCGTCGATATTAGTTTCACCGCACGGCGAAGTCAAAGTGAACGCCTCTCTTACTGTCGCAGGCCCATCCAGCGCTCTGAAAGTACTATGGAATTTCCCGGATTATGCGGGTCGTAGCGCACAGAGGTGGGAAGTCCAAGACGGCAGGAGTGGAGATTGATGAGCTGGCGCAGATAGGTCACGTCCTGCGAGGCTTCGTACGACACTCCGGCGACGTCGTACTGGTAGATCAGGAGAGTCGAAGGCCGCTCGCGGGTGCTGGCCATTTCCTGAACGTCAATCACAGTGCCATCGGTGATCCGGCCGATGCGATCGAGCCAGGCCCGCCGTTCCCGCTCCAGGTCTTCGGCGGTCTTCGGCTTGCGGCGCAGCAGGAAGTAGGCAACAGCCAGAATGGCCGCCGCTACGAGAATCAGAGCATAAAGACGAAGTGAGATCATGATGGCGCGATGGGTTACGGCTGTGGCATGCGGTCGTCCCACAGACAGAATAAGGCCTGAGGCAGAATCGGGGAAGTTGTTTCAATGGAGGCGCGAGCGTCCTCGCTGGTGCTGCGTCCGTGGCGCAACCGCACGGGTGGGAGCTCGCGGCTCCATTTACACTACGGGATTGCTCAGGGTTCCTATTCTTTCCACGATCACTTCCATGATCTCTCCGGCAAAAACCGGGCCGACACCCTGGGGCGTCCCTGTAGGAATCAGATCGCCCGGCAACAGGGTCATGACCTGGGAGATATAACGGATGACGACATCGAGCGGGAAGATAAAATCCCGCGTGTTGCCTTGCTGACGGACTTTGCCGTTGACTCGGGTTTCCACGCCAATCCCCGCCCAGGGATCGATTTCGTTCGTGACCACAGGGCCGACGGGGCAGAAAGTGTCGAAGCCCTTGGCACGCGTAAATTGACCGTCTTTTTTCTGCAGATCACGAGCGGTTACGTCGTTCACGCAGGTATAACCCAGAATGTAGGGACGAACATCTTCGTCCGCCGCCAGTTGGTAGCACGGTTTGGCGATCACCACTCCAAGTTCGCCTTCGTAGTCCACCCGCTCGGCGACTCGAGGCCGCCGGACAGGAGCGCCCGGCGCCAGCAACGAAGAGGGCGGCTTGAAAAAGATCAGGGGCTCGGCGGGAACTTCGTTGCCCAGTTCAGCGGCATGCTCGCGATAGTTGCGGCCGACACAAATGATTTTCGACGGGCTGACTGGGGGAAGCAGCGTAGCCTCGGCCAGCGAAAGATGCTCCGTCCACCGGGTGGGGAGGTCTTCCAGGTCGCCACTCGCATCTTGCGGAGAGTTCGGAAAAAGACGGGTAATATGTTCCACGCCCGCCACGGATTCCACGAGACCGTAGTGGGGCTGGTTGTTCAATTGAAGACGGCAATATTTCATAGGGCCTCGAAGACGAGCACTCAACCATCAGCTTTCAGCTATCAGCCAAGACAAACATTACCTTTACAACAACTGCCTGGGCGGCGAGTCTTCCCACAGGACTCCGAGCTGTCGCAGGGTAGGGTCCTTCGACTGCAGACGGCTCTTCGCCAGCCCAGAGACGTCCTCCGCTCAGCACCACACCTGGAATTCCGGAATATCTTACAGTGTCCGCTTGAACAGTGGCGTCGCGATGGTTAGTGCAACCACCGCGAACAGTGACAGATAAATGATGTCCGGCACGATCGCGGACAAGCCGGCTTCTTTCAGCAACAACGTTTTGAAACCGTGAACAGCAAAGGTGAACGGGTCCACTTTGGCGACCCCGCGCAGCCACCACGGAAAGGCCTGGATGGGATATACGGCGCCGCTGGGGAAAAACAGCAGCGTATTCAAGATTCCAAAAATGGCGCGCGGCACTAGGGGATCGTCGACTCGGACCACCAGCAGAAACATCATGGTATTCAGGGCGACCGCGGTCAGCACGATCATCAGCAGCAAGCCCAGCGCCGTGGAAAGACGGAAAAGGGTCCCGACGCCGGCCAGGAGTGACCCGATGATAGTGATGACCATGCCCACCATCACTGCTTTCACTGCGCTGGCCGCGTTCAGTCCGAACACAAGTTCAGTCTTGGTGATGGGCGTCACCAGATAGCCTTCATGAACTCCGCGCGCCTTGTCGTCGATGTAAAGCATGCCCCCGCCGATCATGACGGACATGAATATGGCCAGCGTGATCGAGCCCGGCAACAGGAATTTCATATACTCGATGTAGGGATAGAGTTCAACGATCTGAAGCACGGTTTTCTGCAGAAGGCGGGGCTCTACGGTGGGATTGTTCAGCGCGTTGGTAATCTGGGTGAGTTCGTCCTCGAGCGCCCCGCTCATGAAATTGTCGCTGTTATCCACCAACAGCGCGATGCGCGGCTGGTCCTGTTCATAAACCCGGCGGGAATATTGCGGAGGAATGATGACCGCGCCTTCCAGCTTTCCATTGCGCACATCTTCCATCGCCTTCTTCGGGTCGGTGTAGTAGATCGGTTCAAAGGTCCGCATGTTGGCGCGAACCGAATCGAAGGCCTCACGGATCCTCAGTGCCTGGGTTCCACCATCCTGATCCACCAGGCCCAACCGCGCGTCGCGTATTTTGCCGCCGAACGCATTGCCCAGCACGATGAGCTGCACCAGCGGGAAAATCATCGACACCATCATCAGCGCCGGGGAGCGGAAAAATTTTCGCATTTCGCGTTCGACAATCGCCAACATTCGGTTCATGGCTGCATTCCTGGTCTGGGCGGCATGACAAAGCTGTGGGCTTTCACCAGTTCGTCGCGCAACTGCCTTCCCGTGTAATGGACGAACACGTCGTCCAGGCTGGTGTTCTGTACGGAGAGCGATTTCACTGTCACTCCGGCGTGCACCGCCGTTTCCACCAGCTCCGTTGTGGTCCTCGATCCGTCGCCGGTCAAGACGCGGTACATGCCTGCACCCTCATGCTGCACGGACGTGACGCCATTGAGTTCGTGCAGACTCTTCTCCCAGTCTGCCGGGGCATTCTCGAACTGAGCCTCGATCACATTGGAACCCGGCACGCTGGCTTTCAACGCGGGCGGCGTGTTGAGCGCTACCAGCTTGCCGTGGTCCACGATGGCGATGCGATCACACAGGCGGTCGGCCTCGTCCATATAGTGCGTGGTAATCAGGATGGTGAGCTGGCGGTGCGATTTGATGTTGGTGAGCATCTCCCACACCGCCACTCGGGAGACGGGATCCAACCCGGTCGTGGGTTCATCCAGAAAAAATATCCGTGGACTGTGCACCAGGCCGCGCGCAATCTCCAGGCGCCGCCGCATGCCGCCGGAAAGCGTCTTGGTTTGCGCCCCCCGCCACCTGGTCAGGTCCACGAGTTCTAGCAATTCGTCGATCGTGGCCTTGCGTTTCTTGGCCGGAACGTCGTACAGCTTGGCGTAGATGTTCAGATTTTCCTCGACTGTCAGATCGAGGTCGCTGGTCAATGCCTGGGGAATCACACCGATCGTTCGCCGCACGCCATCGGGGTCCTTGCTCACATCATGTCCGGCAACACGGGCCGAGCCGGCGGTGATCGGGATGAGCGTAGTCATCATGCGGATCAGCGTGGACTTGCCCGCTCCATTCGGCCCGAGCAGACCGAATATTTCTTCCTCTTTGACGTTAAACGAAACGTCATCGACGGCGGTGAAATCACCATACCTCTTGACGATATGGTCCACTTCGATGGCGTTGCCCGCGTTGGCCAGCGGGACGCGCCCGTTTGTCGCGGGCCGACTGGCTTCGGATCCGCTGTTCGGTTTGAAGTCAGCAACCATGGTTTGCACTCACTGCTGTTTCTCTCCGGATGGGCCCGGATTTTCGCGCATGAGGCCAGCGGCGGACGCCTTGAGTTGATCCGGCGAAACCAGAACTTCCGCCGTCATGCCGGGCACGTAAGCGTCTTTGGGATTGTCCAGCCGAACTTTGAGGACAATGGTTCTGATATCGCGCTTGCGCCGGCTTACATCACGCTGGGTGGCGAAATCGGCCTCCGGAGCCTTGAAAAACACTTTGCCGGAAGTGATGGTGCCGCCGGGCAGGCGAATGCGTAGCGTGTCTCCCAGACCAATGTGGTCCGACTGGGTCTCCGGAATCGCGGCCCGCACCCAGGTATCGCCCAAATCTACTAGAGTAACAATGGGCTGCCCCGCAGTCAGGACTTCGCCTTCGCGGGCGGCGCGCACCGACACGGTACCGCTCAGGGGCGCATAAATCTTCGTGTAGCCCAAGCGAACTTCAGCTTCTTTGAGCTGGGCCTCGGCGTTGGCCAGCTGCCCGCGTGTCGATTGCACCGTGCTCGCAGCCGCATGGGCCTGGTTTGTGTTGGCGAGAGCAGTGTTCAGATCCGCTTCGGCCGCGCTCACCTGGTCTTTCAACGATTGCACCGTCGCCTGCTGCGCCTTCAGATTCATTTCCGCCTGCACCCGGTCCTGGTCGGATGCGACTCCCTGCTTCGCGAGTTCGATCATGCGGCGGCTGTCACTTTCGGTGCGCTGCATCATGGCTTCCGCCTGCAACAACTGGGCGCGGGCGGCTTGCAGTCTCGACTGGGCATTCACCACGTTGCTCGAGGTCGAACCGTGGGTCGCCGCGCTGGTGGCCTGTGTGGCCGACACCTGCGATCGCAAGCTGTCGATCATGGCGGCGGCGGCCCGAGCTTCCGCCTCCAGTTCCGAGGGGTCGAGCACCGCAATCAGATCTCCCTGTTTGACTTGCGTGCCTTCGTCAACCAGCAGCTTGGCAATCCGGCCCTGCATCTGCGGACTGACGATGATCTGATTGGAATCCACGGTGCCGATCAGCACAAGATCGCGGGAGCGCGGCGTGGAGAACAGGTAGTAGATCGTTGCCGCGGCCAGAATGACCGCGAGAATGATCAGAAATTTATTGCGCGCGTTCAATTTCGTTCTCCTTCGGAATTCGTCCCCTCACGGAACAGTGCCGCCGAGATAAAATCCAGCACCGCGGCCCGACGGGCGGCCACCCGCTCCGGGGCAAAGGGATCCATCTTACCGATCATGCGCAGAACCGGCGCATTGGTGAAATAAAAGACGATGACGGCGATCATGGAGGGAACGAAGTGCATGGGGTCGACCGGGCGAAACTCTCCCGCGGCCTGGCCCTCCTCGATCACGGCTGCGACTCTGCGGAACAGGGGCACGAAATACTGTTTGGCAATGCGCTCCAGATGTGGCGCTCTGCCGCGAGCCGCGCGCATCATCTCTCCTTGTGCGATTCTCGGGAAAAGGGGGTGGCTGGCGACGTAGTCGAAGTGCGCGCCCACGTAAGCCAGCAACTTCTCCCGCGGCGGCCGATCGCTGGAAAGTGCTTCTTCGATGCTCTCCTTCAATCCTCGGAAAACCTGGTCGAGAACTCTACCGTAGAGAGTTTCCTTGTCTTTGAAGTAGTAGTAAAGCAGAGCTTTGTTGACTCCGGCAGCGCGCGCGATCGCGTCGGTGCGCGCCCCGGCCACGCCCTCGCGGGAGAATTCGCCAACCGCAGCCTGCAGGATGGCGGCCCGGCTTTCTTCAGGCCGTCCGCGGGAGCCCAAACGTGGCTTGGAGAGAACGGCTTTCATCACTGACCTCGTGTTAATTAACTAGTTAGTTATATAATACACCGAGGTCGAGTGATGCACAATACTTTTTGGCGTCCGCAACCAATACAATCGAAGAGGTTTAGACGACGACAGGAGAGTCATGAAATACCGGAAACTCGGCCGCACCGGTTTTGAAGTCAGCGAGATGGCCCATGGGCTCTGGGGGATGAGCGGATGGAGCGGCTCCGACGATCGCGAGTCCCTGGCAGCATTGCAGTTGGCCGCCGATCTGGGCTGCAACTTCTTCGATACCGCCTGGGCCTACGGCGAAGGCAAGAGCGATGGACTGCTGGGCGAAATCTTGTCCCGCAACGTTTCTCCGCTCAACCCCCGCAAGCGTTTGTACGCAGCTTCCAAAATTCCGCCCCTGAACGGGAAGTGGCCGGCTCGATCAACGTACAAATATCAGAATGTTTTTCCTGTGGACCATGTGTTCCGGCACGCCGACCTGATACGGAAAAAGCTTCGAGTCGACTCCATCGATCTGCTGCAATTTCACGTGTGGGACGATAGCTGGACCGACGAACCGGAATTTCGCAGCACGGTCGAGAAGCTCAGGCGTGACGGTATTATTCGTCATTTCGGCCTCAGCCTCAATCGCTGGGAACCCGAAAATGGTCTCAAGGCCTTGCGCACCGGCCTGGTGGACGCGGTGCAGGTGATCCACAACATTTTCGATCAGGCGCCCGAAGGCAAGCTTTATCCCGTTTGCCAGGAACTAAACATAGGCGTGATTGCGCGCGTGCCGCTCGACGAAGGCAGCCTCGGCGGAAAAATGACACTGGAAACGCGCTTCCCCAAGGGCGACTGGCGCGCCATGTACTTCGGTCCGAAGAACCTTCCTCCGACCATTGAGCGGGTGGAAAAATTGAAGACCGTGCTGCCTGCCGGGCTCACTCTGCCTCAGATGGCGCTGCGCTACATTCTCTCCTACCCCGCGGTGAGCACGATTATTGTGGGGATGAGGAAGCCCGAGCATGTCCGGCAGAATATTGCGGCCAGCGATGCCGGAGCAATGGATCCGGTGCTGCTGCGCAAACTAAAAGACCACCGCTGGGACCGGAAACCGCAACCCTGGGCGGATTGATTGATCATCCCCATTAAATCGACGGGCATTGGCCAGGTTGGAACCGTAACAACGTCGAGGCTGCCCGTTTCTCCACTCGCCAATGATCATTTCCTTTGCAACTTTCTTGACACAAGGAGCGACCCGCATGTCAGCTTCGACTGAACCTCAGGCAGGCTTTCTTTCCCGCCGCCGCTTCTTTCGCTGGGCCAGTTCGCTGACGGCGGCCCTGGGCGCCGCGCCTCTGTTTTCGTCCGCCAAGACACTTTCATCGCCGACGGCATGGTCAGACGGTGAGGACTACTATGCGAAGCTCGGTGTCCCGACGATTATCAACGCCGCCGGCACCTATACCACGCTAACGGCTGCCTGCATGCCCGCGGAGGTTTTAGCCGCAGTACAGAAGGCCGCGCTCCATCCCGTTCGTCTGCACGATCTGCAGCGGAAGGCAGGCGAGTATATCGCTCAGCGCCTCAAGTGCGAGGGGGCGGTCGTGACCTCGGGAGCCTCGGGAGCCATCAGCCTTGCCACCGCCGCCTGCATGCAGCATGCAAACAATATTAATGTCTTGGACATGCCGCAGGCGATTGACGGCATGAAGAATCAGGTCATCGTGCAGCGGGCTCACCGCTATGGGTATGACCGCGCCATGTATCTCTGCGGGGCGAGGGTGACGGAAGTCGTCACCCTCGACGACTACAAGCGCGCGTGTGGCGCAGGCCATGCGGTGATGACGAATTTTTTCAACGCGGCGGAAGACGAGTATGGGATCGCAGGCAGCGCGCAGATCGGTCGAGAAGAGTGGCTGCGGGTGGCGCACGAGTACAAGATTCCGTGCCACCTGGACGCCGCCGCTGATATGCCGCCGATCTCGAATCTATGGAAGTACACGGCCATGGGCTTCGACCTCGTGGCGTTCTCAGGCGGCAAGGGAATACGCGGTCCACAAAACGCAGGCCTTCTGCTTGGCAGAAAGAGCCTGACGGACCTTGCCCATGAGAACAACAATCCGGAAGAGGGAATCGGCCGCGGCATGAAAGTGGCTAAGGAGCAGATTGTCGGCATGGTCGCGGCGGTCGACTGGGTTCTCTCGCACACGGAAGAGTCGATGCAAGGCGACTACCAGAAGAGGGTCGATCGCATTGTCGCTGCCGTGAAGGGCATCCCTTCGGTCACGACGGAGACAGTGGTTCCGCAGATCGCGAACCACGTTCCACATCTCCTCATACGCTTCGACCCGGCAGTCACTGGAGTCACCACTGGCCAGATCGTTGCCGCTTTGCGCACCGCCAACCCTCCGATCGAACTGAATCCGAACACGGGACAAAAGCCCAACCAGGGCATTCCAGCGGATGCAAACACGCTCGTGGTTGGGGTATGGATGTTGCAGCCCGGCGAAGATGCGATTGTGGGCCGGCGTATTCGCACGGCCCTCACACAAAAAGCATGAATTTCTCAGGAAAGGAACTTTTCTCACGGGATTTTCGCCTCCATCACCGGCAAAAACAGCTGTCGGCAGAAGGATCAAGGCAGGAGTCCTTCGACTGCGCAATCAGGATTACAGATTGATGAACTAGCGCTTGCCGCCGGCGATGGAGGGCACCAGCAGCACTTCGTCTCCATCCTGGAACGCGTACTTGTTCCCGCCCAGAAAGCGGATATCTTCTTCGTTCACGTACACATTCAGGAAGCGGCGAATTTCTCCCGCTTCATCCCGGAGATGGGGTTTGAGATCGGGGAACTGCTGATCGAGCGCGGCAAAGAGTTCACCAAGATTGCCGGCGGAACAGGTTACACAGGCATTGCCCGCGGTCAGCCGGCGCAGCGCGGTGGGAATTTGAACTGTGATGGTCGTCATCTGTCCCTCCCCTATGCCTCCACCGGCTCCGGCACATCTTTCTCGGAAGCGTCGAGGGTGCTTTCCATGTACTTTTCGAACTCGGCGAGCTTGGGAGCAATGGGCTCTTCGAGTTCGTATTTGCCCCCGAGCGCGTCGGTGGTCTTCAACCCGTTTCCGGTAATGCAGAGCACGGTGGTTTCGTCGGGTAAAATCCGCCCCTGGCTGCAAAGCTTGCGCGCCGTGCCGACCGTCACGCCGCCAGCCGTCTCAGTGAAAACGCCTTCAGTTTCCGCCAGCAGCTGGATGCACTCCACCAGTTCCGGGTCGGAAACATCCTCTGACCAGCCTCCGCTCCCGGTAATCACCTTGATCGCATAATGACCATCCGCGGGATTGCCGATCGCCAGCGACCGCGCGATGGTTGACGGCTTCTGCGGATCGATGTCGGAATTGCCCGCCTTTACGGCGGTTGAAATTGGAGAGCAGCCTGTAGCCTGCGCGCCGAAAAACTTTACCGGCTTGGCTTCGACCAGGCCGAGTTCCACCAGTTCGTCGAACGCCTTCTTGATTTTTACAATCAACGATCCGCCGGCCATGGGAACTACCACGTTGTCGGGCAGACGCCAACCCAGTTGCTCGGCGATTTCAAAGCCAACCGTTTTCGAGCCTTCCGCGTAATACGGACGCAGGTTCACGTTGACGAAGCCCCAATGTCTTTCGTCGGCGATCTGGGAGCACAGGCGATTCACCTGGTCGTAGCTTCCCGAAATGCGCACCAGCTTCGCGCCAAATACCTGCGTGCCCAGAATCTTCGCGGGCTCGAGATCGGCCGGAATGAAAATTACAGCCTTGAATCCGTTGCGCGCGGCTTGCGCCGCCACCGAGTTCGCCAGGTTCCCCGTCGACGAGCAGGAGACGGTATCGAATCCGAAATTCCGAGCCTGGGCTAAAGCCACTGCGACGACGCGATCCTTAAAACTCAGGGAGGGCTGACAGACCGCGTCGTTCTTCACATAGAGGTGTTTCGCGCCCAGCCTTTGTGCCAGACGCGGCGCCTCGAGCAGTGGGGTAAATCCGGCTGGAACCGTAGGCTGATAATTCACGGGAAGAGGCAACAAATCGCGGTAACGCCACATGCTGGCCGGGCCCCGGGCAATGCGTTCGCGGGTGAACGTGGGACGCGCGGCTTCGTAATCGTAGGAAACCTCGAGGGGAGAGAAACAATCGTCGCAGATCGAACGGGGCTGATTTCCCCAGCTCTTGCCACACTCCCGACAGCGTAATTCGTATGTCATTGAGCTACTCGCTTTGGAGTAGCGGCGGGACGAGCCGTCCAGAAAAGTGCCCTAAAAGCGAAATCCTCTTTCCCCCGAATGAGGAAAAGAGGAACGAGATGCTGGAAATTCGGCACCCCGAATCTCATGTTCCCCCTGTGTAGGGCGAGAGTTGACACCGGGCGACCAGAAGTCTCCTTCCGATCCGGTTGTCGTGGCTTCTCAGGGCTCGTCCCTCAGCCACTCTGCATGAAATCCAAGGTCTGCTCCGCAGAGCAAACTTGAGAAATAGTACCGGGAGAAGCAGGGGTTCGTCAAGCCATATGGGTTTGGTCTCACCCTCGGTTAGTGGAGTGCCCATTCTATACTTGTACCGGACGGTACCCCGGAATGTCCGAGCAAGTATTCAGACTCAGCGTCAATCAGGTCATGGCCTATGCGGCCGTGGCCAATGTGCTGCTGGTGGTCGTTCTGGCCGCGATCAACGTCTACTACGCTGTTCACGCCAAGCGCCAGCCGATGCCAGCCGGGACCAGGTAGCGGTATTCACCCGGCAGGCAGAAATCGCCGCCGACACCCTTTCTCTCTTGCGCAACCAGATGGACTAGCAACGCCGCGCGGACATAGCCTCCGTCACCTTGCAACTCAAGGTTGCCATTCACATGATTGAAGAATGGCTAAAGAGAATCAGCGGAGACCATCCCAAACTGCCGGATGAGATCGCTATCCTTCCCGTCGATTTCAGCATCGCGACCCAAAGGGCCAATTCGATTGATCAGATTGTCGCTGAAAACATGGGCGCGGCCTCACTTTACGTTACCGAGGCCGAAACCAATCTCAGAATCTTGCGCAACCGGGACCCGGGAGAGCCGGAGGGCTGGAAGGACAACCAGCAAAGGGCCGCCAAGAGCCTGAACACGGCCAAATACAAGCTATCCGTTGCCCGGACGCGATGGGAATCGGTGGCCGAGCAGCCGTCTTGACCGCCGGGATGGCGGCAGAGCATAATTTCGGGTGTTGACATACCCTGGCTTTCCGGATGAAAGCCCACATCCACCTCCCCCGAAAAAGGACAGCCTTACCAAGTTCCGTCACCCGGACTAGGGAGTGTTTCACATGACCGAAGAAGCCAACAAGCGTATCGGCGATTACCAGATTCTTGACGAGTTGGGCAGCGGCGGAATGGGACGGGTGTGGCGGGTGCGCAACGTCATCACGGACCGCATCGAAGCCATGAAAGTTCTACTCCCCGACCTGGCGGGACGGCAAGAACTGGCCGCGCGCTTCCTGCGCGAGATCAAGCTCATGGCCAGCCTGAATCATCCCAATATCGCCGCGCTTCGAACCGCGTTCACGGCGGACAACCAGCTCTACATGGTGATGGAGTACGTCGAAGGCACCACTCTGGCGGACAAGCTGGAGAAGGGACCCATCGCGGTGAACCAGGCGGTGAACTACATCAGTCAGGTACTGAGCGCGGTCAGCTACGCGCACCAGCAACACGTCATTCATCGTGACATCAAGCCCGCCAATATGATGCTGACTCCGGAGGGTGTAATCAAGCTGATGGATTTTGGCATTGCCCGCGGCGGCGAAGAACGCAGTCTGACCATGACCGGCACCACCATGGGCTCGTTGAGCTACATGTCTCCGGAACAAGTAAAGGGCGAGGCCACCGGCGCGCGCTCCGACTTGTATTCGGTCGGCGTGTCGCTCTATGAATTCGTGACTGGGCAGCGGCCGTTCATGGCGACCAGCGACTATTCCATCATGGCCGCCCACGTCAAGGAGATGCCGAAGCCGCCCGTGGAACTACACCCCGGGCTGCCGGCAGCGCTGAACGAAATTATTCTCATGGCCATCGCCAAGGACCCGGCGCAACGTTTCCAGACCGCAGACGCTTTCCGCAATGCTCTGAGCTCGGTGCCGGTATCTGACCCCGCTCCAGCTCCCGGCGCACTCGACGCGCCGACCGTGGACTCGATGGAGCTGCCGAATTTGCCGGTTTCGCCGGCCGCAACCTTGGCCCGCCCAGTTTCCGCTCCGGTTGCCGCTTTGAAGGACTCCAAGACGCCGGCTCCCGCACCAAGTTCTACGCCGGTTCGGATGCCACCGCCTTCCTCTGGGAGTGGTCATCGTGGCTTGTACATGACGCTGGGAGCTCTGATTGTGCTTGCAGTCCTGGTGGCCGCCGGAATCTACGTGCCCCGCATCAGCAACACGCATGCCAAAGCGCCGGACGCCTCGGCGCCGCAGACTGCCGACACCAGTTCGAGCACAGCTCAACCGAGCCAGCCGGCAGCTTCAGACACCTCGGCGGCGGGTGCGACGAACCCAGGCTCGACGAACCCAGGCTCGACGCAACAGCCCGCCCCACCCCCGGCAACCACTGCGTCCGTGGACAATTCGAATGCGATGCAACCGCCCCAACCTCCATCGGCGACTCCGATGCAAAGCGATCTAACCCCCGCCAGGCCCAGCCATTCCCACGCCAAGAAGCTCACGGCCAAGAATGACGGCATGTCCAGCACGCCTCCGCAAGGAGATAGCGGAATAGCGGCGCCCGGTGTGGCAAGCGACGCCCCCGGCCTGGACGAACTCGAGCATGAGGTTGACCAGCTCTCCAACCGCGCAGCCGCAGTAAACAGCGGTCTGGATCACCTGCAACTACAGCAGAGCGCCGCAGGTTACGGACTTCGCGGCGACATCGTCGAGCGTCAGGCGAGCATGAAGGCAAACTTGTTCAAGGCCGAAGAAGCGATGCAACACAGAGATGCGGCGCGGACCAAGAAATACGTGGACCTGGCGGGAAAAGACCTGGAAGTGCTGGAGCGCTTCCTGGGACACTGAGAGAGCAGTTGATAGTTTCCAGTTTCTGGTTTCCAGCAAGATCACGGCGGCCGGAAACTAGAAACTCGAAACCAGAAACTGCCCCACCCTCACCGGCTGTACTGATTCCTCTTCTTCTCCTCGTGCCGCTCCTGTCCTAACTGGATAAGCCGCTCGATCAATTCCGGATAGGCCAGGCCTGACGCCGCCCACAGCTTGGGATACATGCTGATCGCCGTGAATCCCGGCATGGTGTTGATCTCGTTGAGATAAATTTTCCGGTCCTTCGGATCCATCAGAAAATCCACTCGCGCCAGGCCGGAACAGTCCACGGCTTTAAATGCGCTGATGGCCAGTTGCTGGATTTTTTTGGTTTCGGCTTTATTCAACTTGGCCGGAATGATCAGCTGCGAGCCTTCATCGAGATACTTGGCGGTGTAGTCGTAGAATTCCTTGCCCGGAACAATTTCGCCCGGCACCGAGGCCTCGGGCTCGTCATTTCCCAGGACGGAGCATTCGATCTCGCGGGCCTTGTGCTTTTTGCCGCCCACACCTTCCTCGATCACAATTTTGCGATCAAACTTGACGGCTTCTTCCATCGCCGGACCCAGTTCCTTGCGATCGCGCGCCTTTGAAATCCCTACCGACGACCCCAGATTGGCGGGCTTCACGAATAGCGGGTACTTCAGCTTGCTTTCAACCAGCTCTTGAACTTTCTTCGGCCTGCTTTCCCAGTCGCTGCGCAGCACCGTAACATGCTTCACGATGGGCAGTCCGGCGGCCGTGAACAATGACTTCATGACGTCCTTGTCCATTCCGGCGGCAGAGCCCAGTACACCCGCGCCAACATAGGCAATATCCGCCAGCTCGAACAATCCCTGGATGGTTCCGTCTTCTCCGAAGGTCCCATGCAACACGGGGAAGATGATGTCCACATTGATGGCCCGGTCGCTGGCCCGCCGGGTGAACGCCGCCTCGGTCTGGAAGAGCGCCAGAGATCCGCCTTGCCGCTGGGGTTCTGGCGGGACCACCACCGCCTGCCCGCTAGCCAGAACCGCAGCCCCAGGCGTTGCTTCCGGGTCTCCTGCCCGCAGATGGGACGGGGCGGAGCCGGGCGCCTCTGCCTTTCCCTGCAGCAGCAATTCCGCATCGGCCGCAGTAAGCCACCGGCCTTCCTTGGTGATGCCGATAGGTACGACTTCAAACTTGCTCTTGTCAATGGCGTTAAGGACCGACGCTGCCGAGAGCAGAGATACTTCGTGCTCCCCGCTGCGCCCGCCAAAAAGGATGCCGACGCGCACTTTTTTCATATGGTTCTGGGGCTTGATAAGGCTCCTTCATTCTTGCACAATGTCATACCATCCGGGTTGACCAGAGCTGCACCCCGAGTTAGCCTCGGCCAGCCAGAACGGGAACCTGTGTCCTGATTTCTTTGAGGGAAGGAAAATGATGTCATGCGAAAAGTAACCTCGCTGGCCGCTCTATTCTTGCTGTTTTCCGTGGCGGCGGCATATGCCCAGCAAGCGCCCGCCCCACGAAAAAAGCGGGTGGCAATTTTTGATTTCGACTACGCCACCGTACATAGCAGCGTCGCGGCTCTCTTCGGCCAGGACATTGACGTAGGCAAGGGCATCTCCGACCTGCTCGTGACCTATCTGGTCAAGGATGGCAGCTACGCGGTGATCGAGCGCAAGGCCTTAGACAAGATCATGGCGGAGCAGAACTTTTCCATCAGCGACCGCGCCAATCCCAACTCCGCCGCCAAAATTGGAAAACTGCTGGGCGTGGACGCGATTGTTGTCGGCAGTATTACCCAGTTCGGCAACGAGACCAAAAACATGAACCTGGGCGGCGCCGGCGGAGCTCTGGGTGGCTTTGGCCTCGGAGGTTTTGGACACAAAAAGTCCAAAGCCATCGTTTCCCTGACCGCGCGCCTGGTGGACGTGGACACGGGCGAGATTCTAGCGGTTGCAGAAGGCCATGGTGAATCCCAGCGGGAAAGCACTTCGCTGCTGGGTGGTGGGGGCAACTGGCATGGATTTGGCAACGGCAATGCCGACTTCGGTAGCAGCGACTTCCAGAGCACCATCATCGGGGAAGCCGTGAAAGCCGCCGTGGAGAAGACCAGCGCAGACGTGATCGCCGACAAGGACAAGCTGGTGACGCGAACCGTCACCGTGGAAGGACTGATCGCGGCCGTGGACGGAGGACAGATCATCCTTAATGTTGGCACGAAAGCAGGTGTGAAAGTCGGTGACCAGCTAACCGTGGAACGAGTGTCCAAGGAAATCAAGGACCCATCCACCGGCAAAGTGATCCGGCGCATGGCTACGGCAGTCGGTGTGGTGAAAGTGACTGATGTGGACGATATTTCAGCGGTTGCGACGGCAGTTTCGGGTACCGGTTTCAAGATCGGCGATGC
>CATPBJ010000060.1 GCA_955652395.1 uncultured Terriglobales bacterium
ACAATGTTGGGCAAAGCTTTATCTGGCTCCCCGACACTCTCTTCAATGTCATCCGGAAACCATTTTTGCCCGGTCTCAGAGCGTGGTGGCCAGCAGCCGGACGGAGTGGACCAGCTCGCTCTTCCTCAGCCCTGGGATCCGCTGGGCCTATAACTTCAAAGATGGATTGCAGATCGTTCCCGGAGTTGGCGTTCCTCTTGGGGTCGGGCCGAGCGCGGGGGAGAGGCATACTCCTCTACCTGAGCTTCGAGCACCGGTTTCGCAGGATACCGAAAAAGTAAGAAGACCGAACTCAGAAGCCCACAAACACCGGCTCCGGCTCCAGCCGAATGTCCCAGAGTTCTTCCACGCGCTGCTGAATATGATCTTTCAATCCCAGGATGTCTGCGGCGGTGGCCTCTCCGCGGTTCACGATGGCTAGCGCATGTTTGCGCGAGATCCCCACTGGCCCGCTGCTATAACCCTTGCTGAAGCCGGAGTGCTCCACCAGCCAGGCGGCTGAAACTTTTCTCTGGGCATCGAGGGCCGGATAACTAGGGATTTGCAATCCTTTTGCCGTCGCACGTTGGGTCAAATCCTTGAATTGGTTCGACTCGAGTACCGGATTCTTGAAGAACGAACCGGCGCTGCGACAGTCTTCGTCTCCCGGGGTGATCAGCATGGCTTTGGTGGCGCGTATCCTTCGAAGGGCTTCACGGGTGCTAGCCAACGAGGGAGTCTGCTGAAAGCCCGCGAAATGCTTTTTCAGGTCAGCGTACTCGATGCGAGGTTTGCCGCCCGGCGTCAGGCAATAGGTCACGCGCAGGACAATGAAACGTCCCCGTTCGCTGGTGTTGAAGATGCTGGTGCGATATTGAAATTCGCAAGCTTCAGCGCAAAGCTCACGAACCTGTCGGTCTCTAAGATCGAACACGAGCACCGAGTCGATGGTTTCAGAGACTTCCTGGCCGTAGGCACCGACATTTTGTACCGGGGTCCCGCCCACGCTGCCCGGAATGCCGCTCAGACATTCGACTCCGGCGCAATTTCTGGCGACGGCGCGGGCCACGAACCGGTCCCACTCCTCGCCCGCTCCCACTTCGAAGAGCGTCTTGCCGTTTTCGCTACGCTCCTCGATCCCCGAAACTGCAAGTTTCAGGACCAAGCCAGGCCAACCCGCGTCAGAGACCACCAGGTTGCTGCCGCCGCCCAGCACCAATAAGGGAAGGTCGTGCGTGCGTGCAAAGTTGACGGCTTCCGCCACCTCAGCAGCGGATTTCAGCTCAGTGAAATAACGTGCTGGCCCTCCCACTTTGAGAGTTGTGAGCGGTGCCAGAGGCACGTTTTCCAGAATCGTCATGATGATATGATGGCTTCACTATATACGACGCGAGTAGGCACTCGGGGCAGCGTCGGAGCGGTACGTCAGGACACATCCTGCGGTGACTTGCGCCACTCGAAACCTGAACTTTCGTCGTACTAAAGTGACCCCAAGGAGAAGAAATGTATCCAGAAATGATGGTGATCCCGATGCGCGAGGAGTTGACCCGTCTCGGCATTGAGGAACTCCGCACCGCAGCGGATGTCGATCGCGCTATACCCAATCAGCCCGGCACGACCATGATCGTGGTGAACTCCATTTGCGGATGCGCCGCCGGTCGTATGCGGCCCGCGGTCCGGGCTGCGCTGCAGCACTCCAGCCGTCCGGAGAAATTATTCAGTGTTTTTGCTGGTCAGGACAAGGACGCCACCGAGCGCGCACGTTCTTATTTTGGGGGATATCCGCCATCCTCGCCGTCGATTGCGCTGCTGCGTGACGGTAAAGTGGTCCACATGATGCAACGCAGCGACATTGAACATCGCGAGGCGGTAGATATTGCCGCCGAACTGAAAGGCGCATTCGACAAATTCTGCGCCCAGCCCGCCCCGGTTTCGTAACGCGGGAGTCCATTTCATATGAACACGTAGGCGCAGGGCCGGTCCTGAGCGAAGTCGAAGGATGTCTCACCCGCCCAGACAAGGACGTCTGGGCCTACCTGGTTCGTCGGAGGGCTCAAAAGCGGAACAGATACGACGCTTTGACGAACAGGCCTCGCCCGTCATTCTTCAGCCGGCCGCTGTGCAAGAGCTTCCCATCCACGTCGTTCCCTAAAGGCAGCTGCACATTTTCCAGGTTGCTGTTGTAGCCGACGTAAATTGCCGTGCTGGGATGCACCAGGTACGTGATCAGGAAGTCAGCGTTGAAATTCTTGGTAGTCTCCAGAAATGTGAAGGCGGGATTAGCCAAAACCGCGTTGTACTGTCCAATAAAGCGGAACGAGAGCCTCCGAGTGTACTGGTAATTCCACTTGGTACGAATGATGTGATTGTTCAGGCTGCCGGTTGGTCCCAGGCGATTGTGCAGCCGGAACAGTATGTACGTATTGTCGATCCGCAGGGATCGGCTTGGCCGCACGGTCAACGTGGAGTTGATACTGCTTCGCCCGGCAAGAAATGGCGCCACGTTATCGGGCGCATCATAGTTGATGCGGCTGCCAAAGCGATAATCCAGTTGAAAAGAGATCGGCCGGTACAGGCTGGTTCTAAACTCAACTTCTGTGGTGTGGCGAACGTATTTGCGATTGCTGGTCAGGGCACTGAAGTCCCTCGGTCTCAGCAGTTCCATCTCTTTCGCATAGTAGAAGTCGAGAAAAGTCTGGCCCGCAAACTCTGTCTTCAGCGCCGGGAAGTAGCCTGCATTGAGGTAATTCCCTTCGTGATCGAAGGTATGGTAAACCTCCATCTGTGGCCCCCAGGAAATCAGGTGCATTGCCTTCGGGACGGAAACTGTATTGCACCCGGTGATAGAGATTGTGAATGTCAGGCTGCGGGTCAAAGCCGGTGAAGGTGCGAAATCCGTCGCTGCGGTCGGCGTAGTCCATGAAGTAATTCAGTTTGCGTCCGTCGCGCTGCAGCGTGACTTCGGCCGCCGGGCCTGCGAGATAGGTTCCGAGGGTGCAGACGTCATTGCGAGGGTCGCTGCACAGCGTGGAACTCAACACCCCTTGAAAGCTGGCCACCCAGTTGGAATTGAGTTTGAAGCGGCCATCGATTCCGCCCACCCGGTTGAAGTACGGACCCTCTTCGCGATCGGTAAACATCACTCCCAGCGAAGACTGGCTTCCAATATCGCGGCTGAGGCGGCCTACGGCAAAGTAGGCATGTTTTCCGAACAAAGAGTTATCAGGAGCCACCTCTGAGCCAGGAGAGGCATCATCGGCGACCAGCATGCCCACGGCCCACGGACCGTCTTTGCCGGTCAGACGCACACCCCACCGGGGATCCACGATTCGGCGGGTGAAAAGTAACGGAATCGGAGTCTGGAAATAGTTGGCATTCTCCAGGAAGAACGGGCGCTTCTCGGGGAATTGGACCTCAAAACGCTGGTTCACGGTCACCTGCGGATCGTCGGATTCGATCTGGCTGAAATCGGGATTCGCGGTCGCATCCAGGACGAACTTGTCTTTCAAGACTGCTTTGGCGTCTAGACCTATCTGGCCAAAGGCATCACGCTGCGTGAAGGTTGGATGGTCCGGATCGCGCAGATCAATGTCCCGGAACGAGCGGAAAATTCCGTACGGGATGAACTGGAAATTGTGGCCGGGAGAAATATTCTCGAGACCGGTGGCGTCGCCTTCCTGATTGAGTCGTCCTGCGATCCGGCTCGAGTATGGCGGCCAGAATGAGCTTTCATTGTTACGCCGAACGTCCCGGTCCAGCAGGATTCCCCAGGTCTGCGGATCGTTGGAGGCGAACCGAGCTACGAAAGGGAATTGCCATCTTCACGACGAACCCTTCCGGCGTCAGCTTGGCTTCGGTGTTGAACACTGTATCGAAGGAAAAATCCCATTCTTGGCCCTCTGTCCAGAGGGCGTCTGCCTGTACGGCCAGAGCGTTGGAGAAAAAAGCATAAGCGCGACGATGATCGTGGAAGGTGTCCAGCATCAGCTCGACGGTATCGTCGTCAAAGACGTCTTCACGCCGCGAGAGCCGGGCACGAATCTTTTGTGGCTCACTGTCGAAGCAAATGAAAATGGCGTATCGGTTCTTGTCGTGCCTCGGTGCGCTGCGAGACCGGCTCTCCATCACTAGGGACGCGCTGTATGAATCGGTCGATTCTGGCCAGCTTGCCCTCCCAAGACGGGCTGGGCCTCATCTGCAGGAAGTCTTCCAGTGGGGGAGGGCTGCTGACTCTCGGGATGGTGACCTGACTAAAGGTCGGCGGCGTCGCCAACAGCGCGCCTGGCAGGATCAGCGTAATGATCGCCGCCGCGTAGCAGAGACTTTGCCTCAAACCAAGCACGCTCGCCCCCGTATCGCCATCCGGATGGTGATGTTAGACGCGGGCGAGCACGTGAGGTTATGAGGAACGCACTTCCCGAGAATGTAAAATGTTGTGAACCGCTAGTTCGAGGCTCTGGAATTTCGCAGGGCGCGGAATGTCATCTCCTTCGCACGGCTGCGGGTGCGCCGCTTCCAGGCGAAAAAGAGCCCCGCGTAGGTATCCGTGATGTAAGACTGGCGGTCGATTCCCAGGCGGCGTGCGGTTCGGTCAATCCAGCGCGCCGGCCCTTCAACCTCGCCAAAGAAACCGATGGGGGTTTCATCCAGAACGACGTGGCCTTTGCCGTCGCTCCACTCCGCCCGAAATTTTTCGTAGCGGAAGGAAGGCACGTAGCCAAGCGCCCGCAAGATCCTTTCGAACTGTTCGCCATCCTCAAGCCTGGTTTCAGTCTCGACCCTGGTCTTGTGCCGGGTCTCCTTGCCCCTGGCTTTGTGGGTCAGCAGCCAACCGGTCCCATACTTGCGCAGGCGCAGCAGTTCGCCACGTTTTCGCAAGGCTTGTCCGGGCAGGTCATACAGAGTGTTGCTTTCGTGTGTCCGCCGGGTGACCAGCCGGAAGCCAGATGCTCGCAGCCGTCGGGTAAGCGCACGAACCTCAGATACCCGAAACTTGATCTCAATTTCCTTGGACATAACTAGGCGTCGGACGTCGGGCGTCGGACGTTAGCCCCACGAACCACATAGGGACAGAAGTCCTCATCTGTCCAGCGGAGCGCAGCTCCGCTATTTTCGGTCCCGGCAAAGCATGTCGAGCTTCGCTCGACTGGACAGATGAGGACTTCTGTCCCTACGTGGTTCCGTGAAGCCGAAGGCTGAGGTTCCGTGCCCGAAGTCTGCTTCACGAAAAAGTTGGCAGCTTCACTAAATCATCGCGCGGCACCGGTTCCAGCGGATTACCCGCCTTACGCCACGCTGCCAGTCCGCCCACGATCACGAACGCGTTGAATCCTTCTTCTCGCAGCATATGCGCCACCCGGGCGCTAGTCGCTTCGCGCGCTCAAGTACAGTAGACATAGATGTCTTTGTCCTTGGGTATATTCTTGAGCTCTTCCTGCAGGTTGTTTGGCTCCAGCCGGATCGAGCCCTTGATACGCGCTGTCCCTGCATCGTAATAACCATGACTGCGGACGTCCATGAGAACGATTTTGTCTTTTTCTTCCGACGCCAGCTTGCGCGTTAACTCCTCCACCTGTACTCGTGGCACCACTCGATACACAGCATGCTTACGATAGAGCCAGACCCGGTACAGCGCGTAGCCGATCATGGCGAGTACGGTTACGGCTTCGACGGCACGGCCAGCGGTTTGAAAGCCGCGCACCAGGGAAACCAGGAAATCGCGGAAGAGGAAGCCCACGGCAACGTAGACGGTCGCGTAGAAAGACGCTCCCAGCAGATCGAGCCGCAGAAAATTGTCCAGCGGCATTCTCATGCTTCCCGCCAGCGGCGGCGCCATGGTGTTGATGCCGGGAATGAATTTGGCGAAGAGCAGAGTGGCTTTGCCGCGCTTGTAGAACGATTCCGCCGATCGCAAGATGCAGGTTTCGGGGTTGACCGAAAGTTTGCAAAGAAAGGCGAGCAGGCCCCATCCCATTGAACGTCCCGCCACGAAGAGCAGCGAATCGCCCAGGAGCATGGCCAGCAACGCCAGGAGCAAAAGCCTCGTGAGGCTCAAAAGTCCCGCGGCGGCGGCCGCACCACCCGCCACCAGGGCCACGGCTGCCGGAACGGGCATTCCTAATGATTCGGCGAGGACGATGAAAAATACCAGTAGGTATCCATGGCGTCCGATTAATGAGAGTAATGGCTGCATCCGCGGGCCGCGTTCCGGTGGCGCTAGTATAAAGAAAAAGGGGGGCCTCTGCCGCCCCCGTGGTGCTCCAGTTCAGGAACAACTACTTCGACATGTTATCCATCTTATCCATCTTGTCTGCCTTGAGCATCTTTACACTCATGACGTGAATCTGGCCCTTGTCGGCATACACGTGCGCACTCAATTCCACGTGATGACCCTCATGTCCCTTGAGGGCTTCGGGATTGACCACGTCCCAGGACTTTTTGTCCTTATCGGACACAAAAGTCAACTTGTCGCCGTCAGCTTTCACCGTTCCCTTGATGTTCTTCAGGGGCGCTGGGGCGGCTTTGGCCATTCCACTGTCTTTCGACGTGTCCTGCGCGAAGCCCGCCGCGGTGAACATGACAGAAAGAGCCACCGCTAGAATCAGTAACTTTTTCATAGTTCAATCTCCTTTTACTGGGATTAGGCATGGATGCAAACTGCCTGTGGGATTTACGTACCTGGGGGAGAAATGGATTTCCTTCCCCGACTACCTAGAGTCTACTCGCAATTCCTGACAAAGAGTTTAATGCCGCGCCATCCCGGGGCCGAGTGAGGGCTAACGACCGAAGACTAACGACCGACGACCACTACTTCTCTCGTGCCACGACAAAATCCGGCGCCCACAACAAAGCCCGCTTGAACTCGCTGTCCGGGAAACTGCAAATCGCGTTTCTTGCCAAAGTGGCATACTGGAGGGCGCGCGCTGTGGCCGCTTCGAGTGATCCGTAGCGCTCCAGAATCTCGATGACTTCGCGATGAGTGACTCTTTCAAATGCACGTTCTTGCACGACCGTCTCGATCATTTCGCGCTCGCGCGAGGTGCAGCGTTCCAGGGCATGGATCACCGCCATCGTGACCTTGCCTTCTCGCAAGTCGCTGGCCACTGGCTTTCCCAAGACACTCTCCGACGCAGTCAGGTCGAGCACATCGTCCACAATCTGGAACGCCATCCCTAAGTCGCGCCCGTACTGTCCCAGACTCTCCTCCTGCTCGGCACTGGCTCCGCCCAGAATTGCGCCCATGCGCATGCAGACCGAAAACAGGCAGGCAGTCTTCCGAAAGATCAAATCAAAATGCTCGTCGAGCGAGATCAGCCTGCCGAGCTTTTCCATCTGCAGGAGTTCGCCTTCGACCATCTGCTGAGTCAGTTCGATGAGGGTGTCGAGAATGCGGAAGTTGCGCTCTTGCACTGCGACCTTGAAGGCCTGCATGTACAGCCAGTCGCCGGCCAGCACACACTTGGAATTGCCCCATTGCGTGTTGGCCGCGGGCCGGCCGCGCCGCGTCTGGGCTTCGTCAATGATGTCGTCATGCACCAGCGTGGCCGTGTGAATGATCTCGACCACCGCGCCCAGGCGGATGGCGCCACGTCCCTGGTAATTGAACAATTTCGCCGCCAGCAGCAACAGCGCGGGACGAATTCGCTTGCCGCCGCCTCCCCGCAGGTATTCGCCAATCTCGGTGATGGCTTCGACGCCCGAGACCGTGTCGCGGCCAAACTCGCGTTCAATGGCCGCCAGGTCTTCGCGCAAAAGCTCGAAGATTTCTTTTCCGTTGATGACGGCGGGGGTGCTCAATTTTGATTTCCTATCCACCACGGAGACACAGAGGCACTAAGAAATTCGCTCCCGCTTGGCTCCAAAAAATCATGGACGACAGGATACATGAGGTTTTCCCTGTCTCTGTGTCTCGATGGTAGACGGTCAGTTCGTCCGGTAATTCGTAAACTGCATATCGATTCCAAAATCCTGCTGCTTCAACAGCGCGATGACCTCCTGCAACGTATCGCGGTCTTTGCCGCTCACACGTATCAAGTCTCCCTGAATCGACGCCTGAACTTTGCTTTTCGAAGTCTTGATCAACTTTACGATTTCTTTGGCCTTCTCCATCGGGATCCCCTGTTGTAGGGTAATCTTTTGCTTGGCAGCGCCTCCCAAAGCCGATTCAATGGCGCCGTGAGTAAGTCCTTTCAGCGGGACGCCGCGTTTCGCCAGCTTTTGCTGCAGCACATCGCTCACGGATTTCAATTTATGTTCGTCGATCGAATGCAGGACGATGGCGTCCTTGCCCTCAAGTTCGATTTTGGACTTGGAATCCTTCAGGTCGAAGCGGGTGTGCACTTCCTTCAACGCCTGCTGGATGGCATTGGAGACCTCTTCCAGGTTGATCTTGCTCACGATGTCAAAGGTATTTTCGGGCATATCCGTAGCGCCTTCTGAAAGCTATGAAAATGTAGCCTCTGAGGTTACCAGAAGAAGCGGTTTCACCGCCGCAGTTCTTTGTCTTTGTCTTGGTTCGATTCAGCCAGTTTGAAAAAGTTGTAGAAGTTGTGCGCCGTCCGCCAGCCGACGTCTTCCGTAGAAAGCCCGCGGAGCTCGCCCAGTTGCCGGGCCACTTCCTTTACAAACGCAGGCTCGTTGCGCTTGCCGCGGTGGGGCACAGGCGCCAGGAAGGGCGAATCGGTTTCGATCAGCATGCGTTCCAGCGGCACTTCTTTGGCTGCATCGCGGATCGGCTGCGCCTTGGGAAAGGTTACGTTACCGGCGAAGGAAATCATGAAGCCCAGGTCGAGCGCCCGTTTGGCATAGGGCCAGGCACCGGTGAAACAATGCAGAATTCCTCCCAGCCCGTTGGCTTTCCAATGTTGTTCCAGAAGATTGAGACAGTCATCCCACGCGTTATCGCTGCCCGCGGACGGCCGACAGTGAATCACGATCGGCAGTCTGGCCGCTCCCGCCATCTCCATCTGCCTTAGGAAGACTTGCTGTTGCAGTTCGCGCGGCGAGTGACCGTAAAAATAATCCAGCCCAATTTCGCCCCAGGCAATGACCTTGGGACGCCTTGCCAATTGTTCGAGTTCTTGAAAGTCGGCATCCGTGGCTAGTTTGGCTTCATGGGGATGGATTCCGATGGTGGCGAGGATAAATTCGTGCTGCTCGGCCAACTGAATGCCGCAGTCCAGTGACCCGGGGCCCGTTCCGCTGCCAATCGCGACAATCTTTTCAATGCCGCCGTCTCGCGCCCGGGCGATCATTTGCTCGCGGTCGGCGTTGAACTGTTCCATCTCGAGATGGGCGTGGGAGTCTATGAACATCGGAAGTCGGACCGCGGGCCTCAGACTTCGGACCTCGGGACTTCAGAATCTATATCTCTAGTTATCGAATGTGTGAAGTCTGCAGTCCGACGCCGGACGTCCGACGCCTGCGTTACTTCAGCCTGGTTCCGACCGGCACATCCTCCAGGAACGATGCCAGGACCGGCTTCCCGCCCTCGGGCGACGCGGCGACGATCATTCCATTCGACTCCAGTCCGCGCAATTTCCGGGGCACAAGGTTCACAACGATCACTACTTTGCGGCCCACCAGCGTCTCCGGCGCATAGGCCTCAGCGATTCCGGCCACCACCTGCCGCACTTCAGTTCCGAGATCAACTTCAAGGCGCAGCAACTTGTCGGCACCTTTGACCTTTTCGGCAACCTTCACCTGTCCTACGCGGAGTTCAACCTTGGCGAAGTCTTCAATGCTGATCTTGCCATCGGGTTCAGTTGTGGCGGGTTTGGTTGCGGACGTGGCTGTCGGTGACGCGGCAGTGGCAACCTTCTTGTCTTCCTTCTCCTCTTCCACCGCTAGCGTAGTGCGGCGTCCTTGCTCTTCCATCTTCTGCATGCTTTCAATTGTGCTTTTGTCAGCGCGTGGAAATACGGGCAGTACCTCCCCGAGCTTCGTCCCCAGCTTGAGTTGTCCCCACTGCAGAGCTGACAACGGAAATTTTCGGATGTCTCCCAGCCCGAGCTGTCCCCAGATCTTCGCCGTGGCTTCGGGAATCACGGGATGGGCCAGGGCGGTCACGATGCGAAGGGCCTCTGCGCTGGTGTAGAGGATGGTCGCCAGCCGTGAGCGGCTTTCGTCGTCCTCCTTCTCGCCCAGCGCCCAGGGCTGACTCTCGACGATGTACTTGTCTACCGCCCCTACCAGATTCCAGGCTACTTCCAAAGCTCGCGAAAACTGGCACTGGTCGAACAGGGTGTTGAACTCCGCGATGGTCCGGCCCGCAGTTTCGACCATGGCGCCGTCTGAGGTGGTGCGGGTTGCGGCGCGCGAGGGATAGGGGACTTCGCCTTTGAAATAACGCGTGATCATGGTGAGCGTACGGCTGGCCAGATTGCCCAAACCGTTGGCCAGATCGGCGTTGTAACGCTGCACCAGGGCGTCGAAGGAAAACGACCCGTCCTGGCCGAACACGACTTCGCGCAAGAGAAAGTAGCGCAACGCATCGGCGCCCAGCCCGTCGAGAATCGTCTCTGTGCGAACAATATTTCCGCGCGACTTCGACATTTTGTTTTCTTCGAACAGAAGCCAGCCGTGCGCCATGATCTTGTGTGGCAAAGGAAGTCCCGCTGCCATCAGGAACGCCGGCCAGTAGACGCAGTGGAAGCGCACGATCTCCTTGCCGATCATCTGCACATCGGCTGGCCAATACTTATTGTATTTTGCGGTATCTTCCGATCCATAACCCAAGGCAGTGATGTAATTCGCCAGCGCATCCCACCAGACGTAAATCACATGCTTGGGATCGTCTGGCACCGGAATGCCCCAGGACAATGTGCTGCGGCTGACCGACAGATCGCGCAGGCCGGAGCGCACAAACGACATCACCTCATTGCGTCGCGTTTCCGGACGGATGAAATCAGTCTGCGCGTTATACAGCTCCAGCAGCTTGTCCTGGAAGGCGGAGAGCTTGAAGAAATAATTTTCTTCCCGAACCGTTTCCGTGGTACGCCCGCATTCGGGGCAGGGTGCGCCCGGACCCACGGCGTCCACGTAGAGCTCGTCAAAGACGCAATACTGGCCGGTGTAGTGGCCTTTGTAGATGTAGCCGTTGTCACGGATGCGGCACCACAGCGCTTGCACGCCCAGCTTGTGTCGGTCGGACGTGGTGCGGATGAAGTCGTCGTAAGTCAACTCCATCCGGTCCCAGAGCCCCCGGAACTCGGCGGAGACTTCATTGGTCAGCTGCTGTGGAGTTTTTCCCGCGGCCTGCGCGGCGCGCTCGATCTTCTGCCCGTGTTCGTCGGTGCCGGTAAGAAAGTAGGTATCAAAGCCCATCATGCGCTGGCGCCGGGCAATGGTGTCGCATGCAATCGTGGTGTAGGCGTGCCCGATGTGCGGCCGCGCGTTCACGTAATAGATCGGTGTCGTGATGTAAAACGTTTTGCTCATTTGGATTCTTACGTTGATTCTAGGCGCGCCACGTTGATGTCCTAGCCCTTGAAGGCTTTCAAATAGGCTTCCATGGCCTCATTCATCACGCTTTTCAGCGGAACGTGGTTCTCGGCCGCGATTTTTTTGCAATCTTCATACTCAGGTGCATAGTTGGTGATGGTGCCGTTCAGGCTGGCAATCTTCAATCGTACCTCTCCCCAACGGGTAACTACGTTGATCCATTTTCGCGCCAAGGTTTGACGTTGTTCCTCGCGCCGCCGTACCCCCAGCGTGCTTGTCTCCGTGAAGATAATCTGGCTCAGCCTCGACGCGTCTTCCGGTTTTGAGAGCACTGTCAATAACATTCCTGGACGGTTTTTCTTCATCTGGACGGGCAGGGCAAAAGTATCGAGCGCTCCGGCTTCGAGCAGGCGCTCAACTACGTAACCGAACACCTGCGGATTCAGGTCGTCGAGGTTGGCTTCGAGCACGCTGACGGTCTGCTGCGAAGTGTTCTGGGCAAACACCGCCTGCGACTCGCCGATGGTCAGACGAACCACATTCGCGTGACCGGGGAAGTCGCGGGTCCCGGCGCCGTATCCGGACTTCTCAATCGTCATGGCCGGGAACGGCGCGAACCGTTTGGCCAGGGTTCTTACGATGGCTGCGCCGGTCGGTGTGACCAGTTCCACCTGGATGCCCGAGGAATAAACGGGCGCGCCCTGCAACAACTCCACAGTGGCCGGAACAGGTACCGGAAGAACCCCGTGGGCGCACTTTACCGTGCCACCGCCGACATTCAGCGGAGAGCACACCATTTCATCCACTCCCAACGCCTCGGCTCCTACGGCGGCGCCGATGATATCGACCATCGCGTCCACCGCGCCTACTTCGTGGAAGTGAACGTTTTCGATGTCCGTGTCATGGATTTTTGCTTCTGCCGTGCCCAGCGCCTCAAAAATCGCGATCGCGGTGCGCTTTGCGCCTTCGCTGATTACTGCCTTGCAGATGATCTCGCGTATCTGTTTCAGACCGCGGCCATGTTCATGCTCGTGTGGCGCGAGCGCCCCCGCCCGCGTGGCTTCATGTCCGGACTGGATGTAGTTGTGTTCCCGAAGCTCGACGTGTTCAGGCGTGTGCTTATGATCGTGATCATGGCTATAGTGGTGTCTGTGTTCATGTTTCTGCGCACGACTCTGTTGTTCGAAAAAAACCTCGCGTGGCAGCTCTTTTTCCCCGTGAACCAAGACATCAACTTTGGTCGCTGTGATGCCACTGCGCTTGACCCTTGAAATCTCGAGGCGAGCTCCAATATTCAGAGCCGCGATCGTTTCCTCGAAGAGCTTTGCCGGCATTCCCGCATCCACCAGGGCGCCGAGAAACATGTCGCCGCTCATGCCCGAAAAGCAGTCGAGGTAGGCTATGCGCATAGAAGACTTGGAGCGGGTCGATGGTCCTTAGTCATGGTTCGTTGGTCAAAGCTTTGCACGCGCCGGTCTGAGCTCGAATCAGGACGCCGATAAACTGGCGACTGACGACCAGTTTTCATCATAGGGAAGCCCGCATTTGCCGTCAAACCTTGCCACTGCACGCGGTTTGCTACAATCACTCTTTTCTTCAACAGCTTAGGGGAATTCTTGTATCGCCATCTCGAACGACGGCTTGCCCAACACGTGCGCGAATTTCTGCGTCACACCTACGACCTGGACCTGCCGAAAATCGTCATCGAGCAACCACCCAAAGTGGAGTTCGGCGAGTATGCCCTGCCGTTGGCTTTCGAGCTAGCCAAGAAGCTGCGCAAAGCTCCACGCAAGATTGCAGAGGAGATCGTCAACGGACTGGGATCAATTCCGGGCTTTGAAGAAATGGAATTGGCGGGCGCAGGCTACATCAACGCACGACTCCGGCGCGAAGAGCTTGCCGCAACCCTCGTCGCCGACGAGAGGCCGCGCGCCGAGGTTCCTTCGGGCAAGATCCTAGTTGAACACTCCAGCATAAATCCTAATAAGGCGGCCCATGTCGGGCACCTGCGCAATGCTATTCTCGGCGACACATTTGTACGGATGCTGAAGTTTGCCGGCAGAGAAGTAGACGTCCAGAACTACATTGACAACACGGGGGTGCAGGTTGCCGACGTGGTCGTGGGATTTCTAAATATTGAGAAAAAGTCGCGCGCGGAGATCGAGCAACTGGCTCGCCAGCCTCGCTTTGACTACTACTGCTGGGACCTCTATGCCCGCGTCTCGCAGTGGTACGCCGAGAACAAGCAAAACGTGCAAGTCCGCCAGCAGGCTCTGCACGCGATCGAGGAAGGTAACAACGACAGTGCCGCGGTTGCCGAAGTGATTTCCGTTGCGGTCCTGCGGCGTCACCTCGAGACCATGGATCGGCTCGATATTGAATACGACTTCCTGCCGCGGGAGAGCGAAATTCTCCATCTTCATTTCTGGGATGCCGCTTTTGCCAAGCTGAAGGAAGGTGGCGTGCTTTCCTTCGAAACCGAAGGCAAGAATAATGGTTGCTGGGTGATGCGGCGGGCGGGAACGTCGAAATCTGAAATCGCCGAGGGCGCGGAGGCTTCTGCTGAGGGCGCCGAGAAAGGCGAAGTTGCCGAGGAAGACCAGAAGGTGATTGTCCGTTCCAACGGGACGGTGGGCTACGTCGGTAAAGACATCGCCTATCACCTGTGGAAGTTTGGTCTACTGGGCCGCGATTTTGGCTATCGAAGGTTCTATCGCTATCCCAACGGGCACGATTGCTGGATGTCAACGGCGGTGGGCGCGCTGGAACACCCTCATTTCGGCAATGTGTCGGAAATCTACAACGTGATTGACGCGCGCCAGGCGGAGGCGCAGAACACCGTCATCGAAGCTCTGCGTGCGCTTGGGGATAACGAACAGGCCGACCACTACACCCACTTCTCGTACGAAATGGTCGCGCTCACGCCGCGCTGCGCAGCCGAACTGGGCTACCAGCTTTCCGACGAAGATAAGAGTCGCCCGTACATTGAAGTCTCCGGCCGCAAAGGTTTTGGGGTAAAGGCCGACGACCTGCTTGATCGTCTGATCGCGTCGGCGAAGAACGAGGTGGACGACCGCCATCCTCAACTGACGGATGCCGAGCGCACTACGATCGCTACCCAGATCGCAGTCGGGGCGGTGCGATATTTCATGCTGAAGTTCACCAAGTCTTCGGTGATCGCGTTCGACTTCAAAGAAGCGTTGAGCTTCGAAGGCGAGACTGGCCCCTACGCCCAATATGCTGTCGTGCGTGCGGCGAACATCTTCCGCAAAGGCGGGTTCGATCCCCAAGAATTTGGCAGGAATGCGGCGGACCGCGTTTCGGCTGGCGATCTGGCGAAACACTTGAACGGCGAAGCGGGAAACGAAATCTGGGAACTATGGCTGGCCAGTGCGAAGACTTCCTACCTCATCGATCAATGCGTCGCCACCACCGAGCCCGCGTACCTGGCCAAACACGCGTTCTTACTCGCCCAACTCTTTAATGCTTTTTACCACCGCCACCCCATCCTGAGTGAAGCGGACGAGGGGCGTAAGAAATTTCTGCTGGCAACCGTGGCTGTGGTCCGCCGGGAATTGACGCGAGTGTTGGCAGTCATGGGAATCAGCGTACCGGCAGTCATGTAACTACCACTTCTCTTATTTGCCCACAACCCACACCACAAAACGGTCAGGCAAAATCGCGGGCCTGGGGCGGGGCTGAGCGGCGGTTGGGCGGGAGGCGGTCCGAACTCCGCGGTTACCAGGAAAATCCGGTGCTTCACGGGATCGAGCGCCATGGTGCGCGCGCCTCGTTTCGTCGGAACACTTTCGGCGACGCTGAATTTATCGGCCGAGTCTTCGTGCACCACGTCAACCCGCCTTCGCCGCAGGAAGCGAATGCCAGACCGGTCCCGGGATCAAATGCAGTAGCGTCCACGCCGTCGCCGATCGGAAGCGTGGAGATAATCTTGCCGCTGTCCGCATCCACGACGGCCATCAGCTTGTTGCCGCAACCGGAAAACAGTCGCCGATGCTCAATCCGGTCGGTTCCTCGCACGGAGCCAACGGCCAGCGCGACTTCACCTCCAGTTTGTTCGGATCGAGAGCCATCAGTCCACTCTTGTCCTCAACATTCACGAAGACTTGGCCTTTCTCGTCTGTGACCGCAAACTCGGGCTTTCCATCCACTTGGATCGTGCCCACAACCTCGCCCTTGGCAGCATCTATGGCGGTGACATCATTGCTCCTGCCGTGAAGGTGAAGACTCGCTTACTCGCGGGATCGTAGAGAATCGCGTCCGGGTTTTCTCCTACCTTAATCTTGTTGAGCACTTACAGACTGCTGAGCGCGAAAACAGTCGCGTGCCCTCGCGACCGTTGCTGACAAATCCGCGGCCAAACTCCGGCGCCAGGGCAATACCATGAACTCCAGGAGTATCGGGGATATGGCCTGCGGGCTGTCCGGAATCCGCGTCGATCACGATGACGTGCGTAGAGCGGGAAATGTATAGGCGGCTCGAGGTATGGTCGAACGTCAGAGTGTCCCATCCTCCGTCGCCACCAAGTCGGTAGGTTTTGATTAGGTGGCAGCCCAAGCCGACGCCAGACCAGACGTAACCAGCAGCAAAGTGACCAGCGTGACGCTGACTCTCACAACGCAGAATTGCCTGAAGCGCTTCATTTGCATCAGCCTCGATGTAAAGTAATAACCAAAGTACCCGACCGTAACTTTACCCTATTTCGAAACACCCCTAGACTGCTTTCATGCATTCCTGGGAGGGAGATCCGCGTCCCGAGCCGGTGCCCGAGTACGGCACTATCCGTCCGGGCTCGAGCCTGAAGCTGGACCAGTCCATCGATCCGCAGGCAGGAAGCTGGCGTGTCTTGTTCGCCGTCGCGGTGGGCATTATGCTGGCTGGATTCTTTGCCACGGGCAATGCGCGGGCGGCATTTGAGGAAATCACCAGGTTTCTTAGCCTGCAAGGCAAGCCTGAACCTGCTTCTCCCGCAGTGCTGTCCGAACATGAGATCGAGAACCTGGACCGACAGACTCCACAACGCCAGGCAGAGGTCCTGCTCGAGCGCGCCGTCAACCACTATGAGGGCGCCAATGATCAGATCGCGATGCGGGTCGAAGGCTGGTGGGGAAAGCTGAAGTTTACTCCCCAGTTCAATTCGCTGATCGCTACGGCGCTCAACTCCAACGATCTGCGGGTCCGAGCGGCGGGCATCGAGTTGGACCTGGCGGCCATGGGAGCCGTAAAGTCGCCCGCAACGATAGAGCGTTTGGCACAGCAGGCAGAAAGCGGACCGCAGTCGCAACGGGTTTGGGCGCTTTGGGAACTGGGTCTGCTCGGCAACCGGGGGGTCGAGCCGCAACGGGTAAATGAGATATTAGTCAACCAGTTGCAAGACTCTGATCCGGAAGTACGCCATTGGGCCGTAGAAGGCCTGGCCTATCTGGGTACGAACGAGACCATCGCTCCTCTGCTGAAGACGTTTCGTGACGATTCCTCGCCGATGGTGCGGGAGCGCGCCGCGTGCAGTTTGGCGCAATCCGGCATGCTCACCCAGGAACAGCGCCGCAGCGTGATTCCGCAGCTGCTGGATTATGCCGACGACACCTCCCTGGACGCGCAGACTCACGGCTGGGTTTACCAGGCCCTGCGCGACATTACCGGCCAGACTCTGCCCAACGACTCTTCATCCTGGAGAAGCTGGTACGACGCGAACCGCAGCTGATGAAGGCAGTCTTCGGGTTTCCAGTTCCTAATTTCCCGGACCCAACTACAGCACAGTTCTTGAGGATGGACCAGAAACCAGAAACCCGAAACTAGAAACCATTTCGCTTCCCCTCTATTCCGCCAACTTCGCTAGGTGCAGATCAAACCCGGTCTTCGGCAACAACGACGTCAGCTCAAACGCCCTGAAACCATCTCCCGCGATTTCTGTGTGGCGGTAGAGTCCGGGTTCGCTGTCGACGGTCTCATGACGTCCGTCGAGGTGATTGAGAAACTCCTGCGCTTGCTTGATGTCGGCTTCGCGGTCTTTGGTTCGGGTTACGACCGCTTCGGCCGCGTAGGATCGCACCAGCTTGGGCCAGTATTTCTCCAGCAGGTTGGTGCTGGCGAAGACGTCGGCCCAAACCATCTGGCCATTCACCGCAACCGCCACGCCTACCGCATTTTGATTGCGTAGCTGTTGCATCAGGCTCTGATAGTTTCGCTGGATGGGTTCGGCCACAGAGTCGACTTTCTGTTTTACCTCCTGGTTGTTCATCACGCGCGCGTACGAACTCGTACGGTTGATCGCGTCAGCTGCTGCCTCGACCGTCACAGTTTCGGCCATTGCTGTTCTGGTTTTCGCGACCTCCGACCACACCTGCTGCTGGTCTTTGTCGGCCATCGCCTTGGCGCGGACATTGGGAGCCGCCATTGGCGCTGGCACCGGGCCTGCGGCCGTTCCTCCGACTCCAAATCGGTCGCTGCTGCCGGTCCAGCGCCCGGGTTCCACGCAGAAAACACCGAGATCGATGGGATCGCTCTCCGCCGGAATGATGCGATCTTTGCCGATCACCCGATCCTGTTTCCCCCCAGTCACGATCTCGCCGGCCAGCAGGATCAGCGGCCGTTTGGAGTTATTGACCAACACCAACTGGTTGACTTGCGCTCCCGGTGGGGTCGGTGTTCGACGCCGACGCATCAAGGGCTGCGAGCTTCCGGACTCGGTCACGATCACCTCGCCCGAGCGTAGCCCTTCGTCCAGGGTGAGGAATTCCTGAGTGTCATAGGAACGGGTGGTAACCACCGGGAAGACGGTCAGGTTCCCGTGCCGGATGGGCGACAGGACGGTGTAGCCCGATGTCGGGGGCATTCCCCCGGCGGGGGCGCGGCAGGGCCAAAATAGAGCGATCCCGGCAAACCATGCGAGCGCTGGAAATAACGCGAAGAGCTTGCAATTCATGGTGTTCCTCCTGTGTAGCACTGGCGTTTTGCCGACTGTCCGGGGGTGTCCCCGCCGTGCCGGCAGTGCCCGCGCTTACACCAGGAACGGCAAATATTCAGCTTCTTGCAGGACAAATGTTGATAGCATCCGGGATGGCTGCCCGCCATGTCGAATCACGGTGTCCAACCCATAGTAGAAGTTGCTGCGGGGGTGGATTCCGTGATCGCCGAACTCTACGAAAAGAGTGGAAATTCAGGGCTCAGTCGCCAGCAGTTCGGGGCAATCCTCAACGAGGTTGCCGCCAAGTACTTGCCAGCGAACGCGTCTGCCCGCGAGGTTGCTGAGCTCTACGCCAGCCTGCGTGTGGAAGAACTGGCTTTGGCCCGCGCCTGTGCCGCTGGTCTGGAACCAGCCTGGGAAATCTTCATGGCGCGTTACCGCGAGAAGCTTTACGAGATCGCGGCTTACATCGCCAAAGAGAGTTCTGCCGCGCGCGAACTTGCAGATTCCCTCTACGCCGATCTTTACGGAACGACTACCCGCGACGGTCAACGCATTTCGAAACTCGCGTCCTATACCGGGCGCGGCTCTTTGGAAGGCTGGCTGCGCACCGTGATGGCGCAGGAATTTGTGAACCGCTTTCGCCGCCAGCACCGGCTGGTCAGCCTGGATGAAGAGAGTGAAGACGGCGAACAGTTTGCCGCGACTGATCCCGAGCCCGCAATTGTGGTCGATCCCCGAGTTGAAACGGCGACCGACGAAGTCTTGTCCAGACTTTCCGCAGAGGAGCGCTTCATTCTGGCATCTTATTATTTGGACGGCCGCACCCTGGCCGAGATCGCGCGCACGCTCGCCTTGCACGAGTCCACGATCAGCCGCAAGCTCGATAAACTGGTCAAGCTCGTACGCAAGCAAATTCTGGCCGTGCTGGAGCGCAAGGGCCTGAGCCGCCGCCAGGCCGAGGAAGCCCTGGAGGTGGATGTGCGTGACCTGCGTTTGAATATCCGCGACCGGGTGGCGCAAGAAACGGGTCCACCAACGTTCTCTGATAAGAAGGTTGACATGCGAGCGTCGGACGTCGGACCTCGGACGTCGAACCTCGGTCCGCCGGGTGGAGCGGAGGACGAGCGCTTTTCCGCAGGTAAGGGTTGAGGAGAATGAGGAGGATTAGGGCAAATAAGAAAATGGAGCAACTTCCAAAAATCGTGCAACGGCGTTTGCAGTGGAACCCGAAACCCGGGGTCCATCCTGATCCCGACCTGCTGGCTGCGTTCGCCGAAAAGTCATTGCATAATCGCGAGCGTTCCGAAGTCTTGCAACACCTGGCGGAGTGCGCCGATTGCCGGGATGTCTTGTCGCTCGCGATGCCCGAGAGCGAGCCCGACCGATCGCCCAGCCTGGAAACTGCATCCTGGTTGAGCCGGCCCAAGTTACGTTGGCCCAGGTTGCGCTGGGGAGCGCTGGCGGCATGTGTCGTAGTGGTCGGTGCGGCGGTAACGCTGCACTACGGGCCACGACAATCCGCCGAGACGTTGGTTGCGAAGAAGGCTCCCGCAGCGCCGGCGAGTCTCACTGCGGAACGCAAAGTCCCGGAACAGCCGCGTGAGAAGCTGGCGTCGAAGATTGCGCCTCCGTCACCCTTCCAGTCGGATCGGGATCTTGCGGTCGCCGCCAAGTTGGCGAAGCAAAGCGAAAAGGGCTCAGGTGCCGGGATAGTCGCATCGCGGACAGACGTGTCCGCGCTGCGCGCGCTAGATCAGAATGACAAGCTCCAGGAGCTGACCCACAACCGGTTGGCAAACACCGTTGCGGCCAACTCCGCAGACAAGCCGGCGACGCCTGCGGGCGCGCTGGTTGCGGCGGCTCCCGCACCCTTGCCGCCGGCTAAGACGGTGGGAGCAGAGCCCCCGACCGCGGAGTCCGAGAACAAGGTCCGGAGTGACGCCGCTGACGATTCCACCAGAGCCGCGACGGAAACGGTGACGGTCGAGGCAGAAAGTGCTTCGATGCCGGAGACGGCGCAAAGCGCAGAGCGGAAGGCGAAAGACGAATCAAGTAAGAACGAATCGGAAAGAGAAGTTCAGGCCGCCCGCGGAGGAGCGATGAGCGCCAGGGCGATGGGGGACCGAAAGGCGGACACGCTCTCAGCCGCAGTTGCGCAAACCGGCGCGGGCGATTATGCCAAGCGGTCGCGGGCTGTGCACAACCCGCCTCGCTGGACCCTTTCTGCCGCTGGCGTCCTCGAACGTTCTTTCGATTCCGGCAAAACCTGGCAGACGATTCAGGTGGGGAGCATCGTCGCTTTCCGCGCGCTGGCCGCAAATGATTCCGATATCTGGGTGGGCGGCGTCGCCGGCGCACTCTACCATTCTGCCGATGGGGGCCAACACTGGGTCCAAGTCAACGCTGTGGCCGAAGGCAAGCCTCTGACCGCCGATATTGTTACGATTGAATTCAGCGACGCCCGACACGGCAAACTGACGACCGGCAACCGCGAGACTTGGACTACCAACGACGCGGGCGATACGTGGCAGTGGTACTGACCGGCGCTCCTCCGCGTTCGATTACCGCCAACGCCCCCGATTCCCGATTTGAACCCTACCTGTTGATGAGTTACCAAAGTGACGTTTACACCAACCAGGGGCAGGCCTAGTATCACCTCGTGGTTTGGCAGTTCTGGGGGAGGGCTGCCGGGGCGTCCTGAACTGAAAAGTTCCGGACGCTTTTTTAATTGTCGAACCCGGAGTCCCAATTTCACTCCGGAACTCCGGGAACCAGAAACTGGGAACCAGCAACTCCAGCCTTTGCGACTTCTCAAGCCATGCTGCATCCAATCAGATGTTACGATATACGCAGCCACGGCTTGGCTGATGGACCGTTCCCGGACTTGTTTGCGGCGAGCGGCACTCCCGGAGGAGAAATGGCAAGCAACGGAATTTTGGAAGTGACGGACGCGAATTTTGACCAGGATGTTCTGAAGTCAGATCAGCCGGTTTTGGTGGATTTCTGGGCAGCCTGGTGTGGACCGTGCCGCGCACTCGCTCCCATCGTCGACGAACTGGCGAAAGACTACAACGGCAAGATCAAAGTCGGCAAAATGGACGTCGACAGCAACAGCGCCACACCCATGCGCTACGGAGTCCGCGGCATTCCCACTCTACTCGTGTTCAAGGGCGGACAGGTGAAGGAACAGATCGTAGGCTACGTCCCCAAGGAAACCATCCAAAAGGCGATCGATAAACACGTTGGGTGAGCAGTCTCTGGTCGGGAATCGCTGGTCGTTGGCGCCACCAAAACTTCAAAACGCCCGGGTTTGATCGCCCGGGCGTTAGTGTGTTTGGGGATAGCGGGCTGTGGGCGCTTACGCTGAGAGCTGAAGGCTGAGAGCTGACGGCTTCCTTTCAATACTTCCGCAGCACACCAATCACTCTGCCTTGCACCTCGACTGAAGCGGCGGGCACGATGATGGGTTTCATATCGGCATTTGAGGGCTGAAGCCGAATATTTTCGTCTTCACGGTAAAAGCGCTTGAGGGTCGCATCGGTGCCTTCCACCAGGGCGACGACGATGTCCCCGTTGTGCGCTGTCCTGCTTTTTTCGACCATTACATAGTCGCCATTGAGAATGGCCTCGTCCTGCATGGAATCGCCGCGGACTTCGAGTACGAACACTTCCTTCGAGCGCACGAAATCAGCGAGCGAAATGGTCTCGTTATTTTGCACCGCCTCGATGGGCTGTCCCGCGGCGATGCGGCCCACCAGCGGCAGCACCATCGTCGTGTTGACCGCCATGGCTTGCTTGAGCCGGCCCTTGGGCGGGAGCAGGTCGATCGAACGGCTGCGATTGTAGTCGCGCGTCAGCAGCCCCTTCTTCTCCAGATTGGAAATGTGCTTGTGCACCGTCGCCAGTGAACTGAGCTCCAAGCCCTGACCAATCTCTTCGAACGAGGGCGAATAGCCATTCTTCTGCACGAACTCAGAGATGAAGTCGTACACTTGTCGTTGTCGCCTGGTGATTGCCATGAGTTCATTGTAGGCGAAGATTAAGCGAAGTCAAGAGGCTACAAGCTCGACTTCCCATCCAGCGGAGTCAAGTCAGAAATCGCTTTGAGCCTTGCCGTCCATACACTTTCCAAAATGCACTGACTACTTCGGTCGCCAAATCCCTTGGCATGGGGATGAGGGATTTCTTGCCCACGAAGATATGCCAGTACAGCATGGGGCCCAGCAGCAGGGCTAACCCAGTATCCAGATTAACCCTGCTGACCAGCAGGCGTTGTTCGATCGCTCGCCTGATTAGAGTTTTCAGGCGTGTCTGCGGGCGCTCGATCACCCGCGAGCGCCATTGATCTCCGAACTCTCGATTGCGGGCGGCGTAGGCCATTACATGCGGCATCATCCGATTTTTCATTTCCTGGCGCTCCGGCGCGGGCTGATAGGTAAGTGCGTCTACCAGATCCCGGCGCAGGTCTCCCGAGTCGAACCTGGGAGGCTCTTCGTCGAGTCCGAACACGAGAGACAGGGCTTCGAGGGCTAGCGCGTCCTTATCCTGCCAGTGTTTATAGACGGTCGCCTTACTGACCCCGGATTTTTTGGCGATTGCGTCCATGCTGGTGGCGTCAATGCCGTGTTTGACGAACAAGGCGAGAGTCGCCTCCAGAACTTTTTCGTGGGCTTCGGTGCTCCGGGTTCTCACCATCTGTGCCGCATCATTACAACTGAATTCTGGAAAACAAATATCCGCCCAGCGCGAGGAAAGCCATGGCAATGGCGCAGAGCAGGGAAGTGTCCAGCGCGAAACCGAAGTGCGAAGCGTTGATCAGCACGCCGCGCAGGGCGTCCACCCCATAGGTGAGCGGATCGAGCCGAGTGATGATGGCCAGGGGCCGGGGCAGATTAGCCAGCGGAAACAGGGCGCCTGAGAGAAAGAAAATCGGAAGGACCATGAAGTTCATGATCAGCTGGAAGCCTTGCATGTCCTGAAGGATCGAGCCAAACGCCGTGCCCAGGGCCGCGAAGACGATGGCGATCAGTCCCATCATGAGAAATGCCAGCGGGAAAAGCGAAAGATGCGCCGGTCGAAAGCCAGCAAGCAAACAGGCGATCAGGATTAACGTGCCTTGAATCAGCGCGACGGTCGCTCCTCCGAGCGTTCTTCCGATCATGACTTCAATCCGCGGGACGGGCGCTACCAGAGTTTCTTTCAGAAAACCAAACTGGCGGTCCCAAAGCATGGCGATTCCGGAAAAGGTCGCGGAAAACAGGATGGTCATGCTGATCACGCCGGGCGCAACGAACTGCAAATAGCTGCCGTTGCCGGCCTTTTGAAAGACCGGCCCCAGGCCGAAGCCGAGTACTAACAGATAGAGCAGCGGCTGGCCCAGAGACGCTACAATCTGTGCCCGCGAACGCACGTAACGCTTCAGTTCCCGCAACCAGAGAATGTAAATCGCGCTCATCGGCGTGGGCTCCACATTTTGGCGACTTGCCGCATCTGGTCGGCTGAAGTCGCGCTTTCATCGCGAATCGAGGATCCGGTCAGGGCCAGAAAGGCCTGCTCCAGGGATTCACTGCCGGTCTGTTGCTTCAGTTGCTGCGATGTGCCCTGGGCGACGATGCCGCCATGGTCAATGATGGCGATGCGATGGGCCACGCGGTCGGCTTCGTCCATATAATGCGTGGTAAGGAAGACGGTAGTCTTCTGGGTCTCGTTCAGGTGCTTGACGTGGGTCCAAAGCTGGTTACGGGTTTGCGGATCCAGGCCGAGCGTGGGCTCGTCGAGAAATAGAATCTTGGGCGTATGCAGGAATCCGCGAGCGATCTCCAGGCGGCGTTTCATGCCCCCGGAAAATGTTTTGACGTAGTCATCTCGACGCTCCCAGAGTTCGAACCGTTTCAGGAGCTGTTCGATGCGCTCAGCCCGCACTTTGCGTGAAACTTTGTAAAGCACGGCGTGCAGCTCCATGTTCTCGTAGGCAGTCTGCTCGCTGTCCAGGCTGGGGTCTTGGAACACGATTCCAAACGTTCTCCGGGCCTGGTACTGGTGGATTGTGGGGTCAAGCCCGTCCAACTCAATCTTTCCGCTGGTGGGATGCAGCAGAGTGGTGAGCATCTTGATCGTGGTGGTCTTACCGGCGCCATTGGGGCCCAGGAAGGCAAAGATTTCGCCGGCTTCGACGGTAAATGAAATGTTGTTGACGGCGGTGAAGTCCCCAAATTTCTTGACCAGATTGTGGACCTGGATCATGAGCGGCCTCGCGAATCACAGCAATACTAAACGGTATAGTTTAGTTATGCAAGAGCGCGTCCTCGCGCAAAAATTACCGCGAAGGAGGCAAAGGAAAACCTACCGGGGAAGTCAGTGTTTTCAGGTACTGGTAGTAAAACTCCACCGCACGATAGAACGACTCCACGCGGACGCGCTCATCCTTGCCATGCCAGCGGATGTCGTCACGATCAATGGCCTCGCCGGAAATGCAATAGGTGGGCATGCCCGCTGCGTTGGTATAGACCGCGTCGGAGGCGCCGGTGGCCATATCGGGCACCACAGGCAATCCCGGCCACATGCTGTTCACGACCTTTTCCAGCGGCTGAAAAACGTCGGGGCGCAACGGGGGCGGTGCGTACGAGCGGCGGGGTTTCACACCGCCGATCGCTCCCATGTCCTTCACGGAAATTTTGGGATCGGCCAGGACCTTCTCCAGTTCCTGCCGGATCTCCTCCGGCGAATGGCCAGGAATGATGCGGCAGTTCACATTGGCTTGCGCCGTCTGCGGCAACGCATTGTTGGCGTGGCCCCCGTTCAGACGGGTAGCCACGCAGGTGGTATGCATGATCGAGTTATCGATGGGGTCTTTCGACAAGCGCGCCACCGCGGCCATGTCGGGAGGATGGTTCAGAATCGCCCGCATATCAGTCGCCCGCTCAGGGGTGATCTTTGACATGCGTTCGTAATAAGCGCGAGTGATGTTGGTCAGCTCGAACGGAAACTGGTAGTGCTCCAGCCGCGCCAGGCCGTCGGCGAGACGGTAAATGGCATTGTCCGGTACGGGCATGGAACTGTGGCCGCCGGGATTGGTCACCGTCAGTTGATAGTCGGAATACAACTTCTCCGACGCGTCCACCGTCATGAATTGCGGCTTGCCGTGGTCGGACAACACTCCACCGCCGTCGTGATTGAGCACGAAGTCGGCGTCGATCAGTTCGCGGTGATTCTTGAGCAGCCAATCCACGCCATTCGAGGTGCCGCCTTCTTCGTCGGCGGTCAGCGCCAGGATGATGTCGCGGTCCGGCACGAAGCCTTGCTTCTTGAACCGGATCAGCGTCGTTACCATGATGGCGTCGCCATCTTTCATGTCCTGCGTGCCCCGGCCATAGTAGTAGCCGTCTTTTTCCACAAACTGAAATGGATCGGTAGTCCAGTCTTCGCGGTGTGCCTCCACGACGTCGAGATGACCATTGAGCAACACAGGCTTATGCTTGCCGCTGCCGTGCAGACGGATCACCAGATTTTTCTTGCGATCGTTCGGCCCCAGGATTTGGAGGTCACTCTCGGGAAATCCAGCATCCCGGAAGCGTTGCGCCATGGCTTCGGATGCCGTCGTCACATTGCCCACTGAATCGGTGGTGTTGATTTCGATCAGCTGTTTGAAAATGTCGTGAGAAAGCTGCTGGGTGGCGTCGTCAATTTGTGCCTGTGATGCGATTGCCAGAAACAGAAACGCGACCGTCGTTGACCAGTTCCGATATTTCAATCAAGGCTCCTTGGTAGCGCCGGCGTCCCGCCGGCTGTCCGGAGGGCGTCCCGCCCGCCCGGGGGTTCTGCTGCAAGAAATGCTCGTCTACACTAGCAAAGGATTGGCTTTGAGGTCGCAATTGTGACTCAAAACCAGGCGAGCGCGGGCTGTTATCCTGACTCCGTGAGCGCACCCACGGAAAAGCCGGTATCCCACACCCTGCCCGGACTCTGCGCGGACTGCATTCATGCGCGGCGCATCGAGTCCGACCGGGGCTCGGTGTTTTTTCTCTGTCAGCTCGCTCAGACAGACGACCGGTTCAAGAAGTATCCACGGCTTCCAGTCCTTTCCTGCATTGGATACGAGCGAAAAGTGGCGCCCAATGTGTAACATGTAGGCCGCGACCCTAGCGAAACTTTTGCCTTTCCCAGAACTCTAATAAATTGCGTGCCGATAAAACCGGCCATAGGAGTGCCGTCATGTTCAGATTTTCTGCTTATATCTTCCTACTGTTCTTGGTCCTGATCGCAGGCACGGTGGCGTGTACTGCGGGAAATGCTTCCGGGTTTGCGATTCCAAGCCCGACTGTCGACGCTGCCAAGGCAGCGAAGTCGGGTGGACAAACCGCCGTGGTCGCGGGAGGATGTTTCTGGGGCATTCAGGCTGTCTTCCAGCACGTAAAAGGCGTAACCAGCGCTACCTCGGGATATTCGGGCGGGGATGCCAAGACCGCGCAATATGAAATCGTCAGCACCGGCGAAACCGGCCACGCCGAGTCTGTGAAAATTACCTACGATCCAGCTCAGATCACGTATGGAGAGCTGCTTAGAGTGTTCTTCTCGGTGGCTCACGATCCTACGCAGCTGAACCGGCAGGGGCCGGACGACGGCACCCAGTACCGCTCGGTGATTTTCTACGGAAACGACGAACAGAAGAAGATTGCAGAAGCCTATATCGCGCAGCTCAATCAAGGCAACGTGTTCCCGCGACCGATCGTGACCCAGGTTGTGCCGCTGAAAGCATTCTATCCCGCGGAAGCTTATCACCAGGACTATGCGGCGCATCATCCCGATCAGCCGTACATTGTTTATAACGATGCCCCCAAGGTGGCCCATCTGCGGCAAGAGTTTCCCGAACTGTATTCGGGAAAGTAGGTCAGGTTTGGCTTGTGTCCGAGAAACGTCCAGGAGTGGACTATGTTTGATTCCGAGCTTGGTAAGGATGCTTCATCGGTCGACGTAAGACGACGCGCTTTTCTAGGAATTTCAATCTCGGCGATCGCCGGCGCTGCACTATGGTCGCTGCACAAACCCCGACTGATCGAAGCGGCAATGCCCAAGGGTGATCGGGGTGAGGTTACGATTGTGCAGTTCTCCGACTCTGGGCAGCGACTGCAAAAGGTTCGTGTTCCCAAGGTGGTGAAGAGCGACGACGAGTGGCGCAAGCAGCTATCTCCGGGACAATTCGATATCACGCGTCATGCGGACACCGAAATCGCCTTCAGCGGAAAGTATTGGAATCTGCACGACAAGGGTCTCTACCGCTGCATCTGTTGCGACAACGCGCTGTTCAGCTCGGAGACGAAGTTTGAATCCGGCACTGGCTGGCCGAGCTTCTGGCAACCGATCGCGGCGGAAAACGTTCGGACCATAAACGATACCGGTTACGGCATGGTGAGGAGTGCGGTTGCCTGTACTCTGTGCGACGCACATCTGGGGCACGTCTTCAATGACGGGCCGCAGCCTACCGGGCTGCGCTATTGCATGAACTCGGTCTCTTTGAAGTTCGTAAAGCAATCGTAATTTAGTTCTGGCTCCCCGACACCAGGTCCCCTCGACTTGCCCTTGTCGCGCTGAGCGCGACTCAGGCTGCGCTCGGGATGACAATGTGGCATAGTGTTCGAATATGAATTCCACTCTTCCCTCGTTTCGTGCGCCCAGCGCAGGCGAGCGCGTGTTCAATCGGATGTTTGGATTTTTGGTGGGACTCGGCTTGGGTTTTTCCTATAACTATCTGCTTCAGGTGCGCGGACGCAAGAGCGCGAAGATCTGCTCCACGCCGATCGATCTGTTGGAGCTCGGCGGGAAGAGGTTTCTGGTGGCCCCGCGTGGACGCACACAATGGGTACGCAATGCCGAAGCTGCCGGAGAAGTCACGCTCAAGAAGGGAAGTAAGCGAGAGAGGTTCAGGCTTCGGCGCTCTCGGATCGGGAAAAGCCGGAAATTCTGAAGGCTTATCTCGACCGGTTCAAGAGCCAGGTTCAGCGCTACTTTCCGGTGCCAGCCGGGTCCTCGGTGGAAGCGTTTCGTCCGCTTGTGGTTAGTTACCCCGCGTTTGAATTGATTTCGGTGTGATCGCGGGTAGAGCCTGTCGAGCTTCGCTCGACCTGGACGGGTCAGAGACCCGTCCCTACATGCTTCTTGCCGAGGTCTGGCGCCCGAGGTTCAACCTCCGCTCTACTCCAGGACGCTGTCGTCGAGTTTCTTTCTTCCCCAGTCGGCGGCGGCCTGGACGAACGCCAGCACCAGGGGGTGGGGTTTGTCGGGTTGGGAAGAGAGTTGTGGCTGGAATAGCGTCGCGATATAGAAACGATGGGTGGGCGATTCGATGGCACGGATCTCGCCTTGCGGGCCACGCGCTACCACCGGGAATCCGGCTTCCATGGCGGCCCATTCATAGTCAGGATTGACTTCGAAATTGCAGAAGAATTCTTCGGCGACCGTGTCTTGCGAATAGTACGACTGGAGATAGGAACCCGGGCGCAGGCGGATTTCCGGTATCGGACCTGAAAGCTTGGGCGCTCCCTTGGCGCGATTGGGCACAGCGCAGGCTACGGGATAGATAATGATATTTTTCGACCCGGAGTTATTCTCGGCGCTGTCCGCATCCTTGATTCCCAGCACATTGCGGGTACATTCGATCAGGGCATACTGGAAGCCGCCGCAGGTGCCGAGGAAAGGCCAGTCGCGCCGGCGGGCGAATTCGATGCCCTGCAGCATGCCCTCCAAACTTTTGTAGGGACTGCCCGGCGCCGCCCAGATTCCGTCGAAGCTTTCCAGTCTCTTTTCCGTCCCGGGCTCCAGAATGCTCGGGGTTGCGATCCACTCTGCTGCGACGGGCAGATTGAGCTGCGCGGCAGCGTGCTGCAGCGATTTCTCGACGGCGGGAAGAGTCGGAGACTTGGGATCGTAATCTCCGAGAATTCCAATGCGGACGGGATCGTTCACTTGGACATTTTAGTTGAGAAGTTCAGGAGTGCGGGGCACGGGAGGTGAGAAGGCTGGTGCCCCGTGAGATCGGCCCCGGCCTCGGACGTCGGACCTCGGCAACACCCGCGCGGGGACGGGTCTCTGACCCGTCCAGGTCGAGCCAAGCTTGACCAGGTCTGGCCATCACATCGGAATCGCAAGGACGCCGGTCGGTCTTTCTCATTTTGCAGTTACCGCTCGTTCTTTCAGGATTGCATCCACCGCTGCGATCGCTGTTTCCAGTTCCTCGTCTCTGGTGTAGAAGTGCGGAGCCATGCGCACCCCGGCTTTGGGACGATAGTCGACCAGGATGTCCCGCTTGAGCAATTCGCCGCAGACCTCCTCGGCATCCGGCATGTCGATGGAAACCGTTCCGCCTCGGATCTCCGGGTTGCGAGGGGAATTCACGCGCCATCCGTGGGCACAGGCCAGTTCGATCAATCGGGAGGTTTGTCGTTTTGACTTCTCTCGGATTCGATCAATGCCGACCTCGGCAATGATCTTCAGTCCGGGACGGGCCGCTTCCAAAGCTGGTATGTGGGAAGTGCCATTCATGAAACGGAACGGCGGTTCGCTGTAGCGAGTGGGGCCGAGTTCGAAGCCGAAGGGGTTCTGGTGTGCAAACCAGCCGGTGATTTTTGGCTGGAGCTTTGTTCCCAGGTCGGGACGAACGTACAGGTAGCCGACGCCGGGGCCTCCACACAGCCACTTCAAAACGCCGCCACAGGCAAACTCGACATCCAGCGCTTGCACGTCGACCGGCACCGTGCCCAGTGATTGAAACGTATCGAGTACGACGTGTGCACCAACTTTGTGGGCTTTTTCGATGATGGCCTTGGCATTCTGAATGTACGCGCTGCGAAAGATCACATGCGAGACCGGGACAAGCAAGGTCTGTTCATCGATCGCATCCAGAAGGCGCTCGATGGGAACAGTGATCCCGTCGTCGGTATTGACCATGTGGACGCGCGCGCCATAGGGTTGTTGCGCCTCCCAGAAATACATGACTGAAGGGAAGTTCAAGTCGCTGTACACCACTTTGTTCCGTTTGCCGGAGAAGTCGAAGCACGAAGCCACGACCGCCTGGCAGGTGGTGACGTTCTGGTGGGTTGAAACCGAGCCCGGAGGTGCGTTCATCAGCGCGCCAATCTCGTCGCCCACTTGCGCTGCCAGCATCCACCATCGATCTTCCCATGCCCGCACGCCGCGTGTGGCCCAGATGTCGGCATAACCCCTCATGGCTTCGTAAACGCCTTGCGGCATGGCGCCCAGAGAATTGCTGATCAGGTACGTGGTCCGTTCCAGAATGGGGAACTGGGAACGATAGCGGAGAAGTTCATCAGCCATCCCGACATTGTACTTCCGAAGTCCGGCTGTATACTGCGAACTGGATCGACGGAATCAGGGCGAAAAGAAAGCCCGACCACTGTGCGACTAACCAACGCATCGGATCCCTGACTTTGTACGTGTGTTCGAATCATGGGACCGGAGCGAAATCAAAACCATGAAGACCCTCAGGAATACTCTCGGGACCGTGGGCTTGCTTTACGCCGGATACGTGCTCATCGCGAGTATGAAGGATGTCCGCCGACTACATCCGAATCAGCACCATGTAACAGGTGTGGGATTCCGTCGGATTCCTCGGGGGATGCCCGGGCCGGAGTTCAGGCCAGATTCAGAGAGCGTTGTCCTTTTCCGCCGCTCTCTTTTTCAACAGAAAATAGGCTGCGGTGAGGACGACCAGGTACACGGCGCCGCTGACCAGCGTCAATCGAGAGTTCCAACTGGTCTCGAGAAGCGCCACCATGATGAGCACGAAGCCCAGCGCCGAGCCCCAGGCTCCGAGTGGAGAACGCATGGGCAACGCGGCGAGCTGGCTGGCGGCGACCTTCTGACGAAACTTGATGTGCGCGGCCAGAGAGACCAGCCAGGACAGTAGCATTCCCAGCAGGGCCGCACCAAGAATCGCTACGAAGGCATTTTTCGGCGCCCACTTCTCCAGCACCAGCGCGACCACGATACCGTAGGACGAAGCCAGCAGAGCCGGTTTGGGCGATCCGGATGCACTGAGCCTTCCCAGAACCGCGGGCGCCCATCCCGTTCGCGCCAGGGAAAACAGGACGCGCGAAGCGGCATAGAGGGCCCCGTTGGCTCCGGAGAGTGCGGCCGTCAGTATCACGAAGGTCATGATGTGCGATGCGGCCGGGATGTGGGCGTGCCGGAACACGGTGACGAACGGGCTCTCGGCAACGCCGGCACGGTCCCACGGCATCACTCCTACCAGGACGACGATCGCCCCCAGGTAAACCGAAGCCAGCACCGCGAAGGTCAGCTTGATGGCGCGGGGAATTTCCGCCGCCGAGCGAGACTCCCCGGTGGTGATAGCCACAAATTCAAGCCCTCCAAACGTATAGAGAGCGAAGCCCATGGCCAGCAGGGGAGCCAGGGACCCGCGGGGCAGAAACCCGCCATGCGCTGTGTATTCTGGTTTTACTCGGCCGCTCAGCAACAACCCCGCTCCCAGCACAATGAAGGCGGCGATGGTTGCGACCTTGATCATGGCGAACCAGTATTCAAATCGAGCATAGTCGCCTACGCTGCGAAGATTGATCAGCAGCAGCAAGACGGAAAAAAGCAGCACCCAGAACAGAGCCGGAACGTACGGAAACCAATAGGCAAGATAGGTGGCGGAGGCGACCAACTCTGCGCCAATGGAGATCGAGATTCCGGCCCAGTAGCCGGCGCGAGCGATAAATCCTGCCCACTGGTTCAGGTAAAGATCGCCATAGACCCCGAAGGAGCCGGCGGCGGGATGCATGCTGGAGAGTTCGCCCAGGGCCATGGTCACGGTCAAAGTGATGAATGCAGCCAGGACAAAACTGAAAATTACTCCGGGTCCGGCGATTTCGAGAGCGGCCGCCGATCCCAGCAGGAGTCCAGTCCCGATCGACCCACCTACCGCGACCATAGCCATCTGACCGGCGCTTAGCTGGTGGCGAAGGCCTCGTTCCTCAACTTCTCCTGCTGGCATCCGGCACTTATACCGGAAACACTTTTTCCTGACAAAGTAATATTCTCGCGTGACCTTCGTAATCACGCCGGTACGTGACTTCGTTGCCCCCACAAGAACCGCCCCCTAAAATCTCACTGGGGTTACTACGCACGTTACCCGTAGCTCTCATGCCAGATCCGACCAAGCGAATGGACCGAGCCGAGATCGCGCGACGCGTGGAGCGCGCGGAAAAGCTCTTGCAGAAGGGCAAGACGGCCGAAGCTCTGGACGAGTATATGCAGGTCCTCGCCGAAGACCCGCAGAACGATAATGTGCGCCAGATGGCAGCTGATATCTGCCTTTCGTTGCAACGCACTGCAGAGGCGGTAAAGCTGCTGGGCGAGTTGTTTGAGCGCCAGATCGTGGCCGGGGAAAACACTCGCGCCAGCCTCACTTACAAGAAACTGGCCCGTTACACCGTTCCGACCAGCATCCAGAGGGTCCAATTTGGGCAGATCCTTGAGACCTCGAACCGGAAACTCGCGCTGGAGACCTACGAGACTGCCCTGGAAGACCTGAGTAAGAGCGGACGTCAGCAGGATTGCCTGATGGTGCTGAAGCGCCTGGTGGCGCTCGAGCCCACGGAGCAAAACTTCCTGCGCCTGGGAGAACTGTGTTCAGAAACTGGCGACAAAGCAGGCGCCGCGGCGGCCTTCCTCAGGCTGGCGGAGATGACGGAGGCTTCTGGCGCCGCCGCCGCGCCGTGGTTCGAACGCGCCTACACCGAAGACTCTACCGAAGCGAAGATTGCTCTGGGATATGGCAAAAGCTTGATCGCGCAAGGCCAGGTCGGGGCCGCCATATTTGTTCTGGAACCCCTGGCCAAGGCGCAAGACGCGAGTCTGGAGACGCGTGAGACCTACGTGAAGGCGCTGATGTCCGCGAATCGCCTGACCGACGCGGAACCGATCGTCTGGCAACTTTTTCAGCAGAACCCGTCCCGCCAGCAAGAGGTCGCTGACCTGATCGGACGGTTCGTGGACGCGCAGCAGGACGCGGAGGCAGTTGCTCTGGCGCGCAAGCTGGAGCAGTTTCAGCGCAATAAGGGAGACCGCCGCGCCTTTGTCGCGATGCTGCAGGATGTAGTCGCCAAGCATCGCGGTTCGCCCGATCTCCTGGAATTCATGAGCGAGCTGTTCAATGCTTCCAACCGGGAAGGCGACTACTGCCAGACTCTGCTCAAGCTCTTCGATCTGCACTGTGGCATGGGTAACTACGCCAAAGCCGCCGAATGCTTGGATCGCGCCGCCGACGTGGATGCCTACGAGCCCGGCCACCAGAAGCGTCTGGAAATGCTGCGCGGCAAGATCGATGAAAGCCGTTACCAGGTCATCGCCTCGCGCTTTACCAGCATGGCAAGGGCTGCGGATGAGCCGGCCAAGACCGAAGGGCCGACGCTCGGAGCCGCGGCCTTGCAGGATCTGATGCTGCAGGCTGAAATCCTGGTGCAGTACGGCATGCGCTCCAAGGCGATTGAACGCCTGCAACGCATCCAGGAACTTTTTCCGCGCGAAGAAGAACGCAATCAGGACCTGCAGCAGTTGTACCTGGCCGCAGGCATGACTCCGCATCATACGGATTCTGTCCCGCTGCCGCCCGCCGCCGCTTCGAGTCCCGCAGCGAAAGCGGTGCCCGCGGCAGCCCCAGCGCGGCCGTCCGCGCCGGCGGAATCGGCCGATGTCAACAGCTTCACGAAGGTGGCGGACATCACCCGCAAGCTTTACCGCCAGACCAATGCCGATGCTGTGATGTCCACCGCGGTGGCCGAAATCGGAGCGCAATGGAAGATCAGCCGCTGCATCGTTGCCACGCGCAAGCCTGGGATGGTGCCCAGCGCGGTCAAGGAGTACCGCAGCGATGGCGTAACCGCCGGCGATGCGAAAGCCTTGAGTAAATTGGTCGCCGCGGTGCAGGATGCCGCCATCAGCCAGGGCACTCTGACCCTCGTCGACGCACCCGCCGCGCCGGAGTTGCAGGAGATTCACGAAGTTCTAGTGGAGTTGGGGATCACTTCGCTGCTGGCGCTGACGCTCAGCGACGGCCAGGACCAGATGGGGGTGCTGCTCCTGGCGCAAAACACTGCGCGGGGGTGGCACTCCGCCGATGTCGTTGTGCTCAAAACCATCAGCGAACAAATTGTGATTGCGCTTACCAACGCCGGACTGCGGCGCCTGGTCAAGAGTCTGTCGGTCACCGATGAGCAGTCAGGATTGCTCAAGCGCGCTTCCTATCTTGATCTCTTAATGGCGGAGACTCGACGCGCGGTGCAGCAGAGCACTCCGGTCACGGTGACGCTAATGCAGTTTGGCAAGAGCTCAGCCATGTTGAAAGAGCACGGAGAAAAGGCGGTGGAAGCGACTATGCAGCAGATTGGCCAGCTCTTTGCCGCCAACATCCGGCAGAACGACCTGGCGTTCCGCTACGAGAAGACCACGATCGCGCTGGTGCTCGGAGAAACCGGAGAGAAGGAAGCGCTGATGGCGGTAGAAAAACTGCGTAAGCTGCTCGCGGAAGTAAGACTTTCGGACGAGATCGTGCCGTTCAGCGCTGGTCTGGCCGAAGCGGTCGTGCGCCAGCAGTTCGATCCCGTGGATATCGTCACCGAAGTCATCAATCGCGCCGACAAGGCGCTAGACTCGGCGATAGCTCAGGGCTTGGGCCGCATTGTTTGCCTGGCCCCTTCGGTTGCCGCTGCTGCGGTCGCCTAGCCCATGTACCTGAAGTGATCAATTCTCAAACGGCGTGACGGACGCGCAATTCCTAAGTTCAGCAGTCTTTGCGGTCTTTGCGTTCTTGCTTTGCGAACTTTGCGGTTCGAGGTTTTGACGGATTTGCTGCAAGATCAACTTCTTAACCGCAAAGTGCGCCAAGGATTCCGCAAAGTGCGCGAAGTAACCTTGGACGGGTGGATTGGGACGCCACACGTACTTCACCCGGTTCTGGCAGGGACCCTTTTCCGCTGATAAACTGCTTGGTTTGATTGCTGCACGCAGAACCAATCTGATTTCAACGAGCACCAGGAAATCACATGCTGAAACCCGGCGACATCGCCATCGTCAGCGGAGCCCGCACCCCGTTTGGGCGTTATTGCGGCAAGCTGAAAGACTTTACCGCTCAGGAATTGGGCGCCCTTGCCGGCAAAGGCGCCATCGAACGCGCCGGCCTTGATCCTAAGGAATTCGATCACGCGGTTTTCGGCAACGCGCAACAGACTTCAGGCGATGCCATTTATGGCGCCCGGCATGTGGCTTTGAGGACAGGTCTGCCCATCGAGACGCCGGCTCTCACCGTGAACCGGCTCTGTGGCAGCGGCATCCAGGCCATCGTCAGTGCGGCCCAGATGATCCAACTGGGCGAGGCGAACCTGGTGCTGGCTGGCGGCATGGAAGCAATGTCGCAAGCCCCATTCACCATTCGCGGGCGCGATGGCTTCAATCTCGCGCCCGGCGGCAGGCTGGAAGATTCGCTGATGGTCGCGCTGCTCGACAGCTACTGTGGACTGTACATGGCGAACACCGCCGAGCTTTACGGCTCGCAGCAGGGCATCACGCGCGCGATGCAGGATGAGTTTGCCCTACGCTCGCAGCAACGTGCGGACGCAGCGTACAAAGAAGGGCGACTGCAGGAAGAGTTGGTTCCGGTAGCGCTTAAGAATTCCAAGGGCGAGGCCACCGGTGAATCGTTGACGGAAGACGATCACCGTCGTCCGCAGACTACGCTCGAAGGCTTGGCCAAGCTCAGGCCCGCGTTCGGGAAAAATGGCACCGTCACCGCGGGCAATGCCAGCGGCATTGTGGATGGCGGCGCGGCGGTCGTCGTGATGTCGCTCGATGAAGCGGGCAAGCGCAGCATCCGGCCTCTGGGGCGCGTGGTGAGCTGGGGCATGGCCGGCGTCGATCCCAAAGTGATGGGCCGCGGTCCTGTGCCGGCCACCAAGATCGCTCTGCAAAAGGCCGGCCTGACTCTGGATTACCTTGATCTCATCGAAGTGAACGAAGCCTTCGCAGCGCAGTATCTGGCGGTCGAAAAGGAACTCGGCCTTGATCGCGAAAAGGTAAACGTCAACGGCGGCGCGATTGCTTTGGGACATCCGCTGGGGGCGACGGGTACGCGTCTGGTGGTTACGCTGCTGTACGAGCTCCGCCGCAGGAAGAAGAAATATGGGTTGGCGACCGCGTGTATCGGCGGAGGTCAGGGGATTGCGATGGTAGTGGAGAGTATGAACTAGTTTTTACCACGGAGGACACAGAGATCACAGAGACGTTGGCGTCCTCTGTGTTCTCCGTGTCCTCTGTGGTCAGAAGGAAAATCATGGAGATCAAGAAAGTCGGCGTTCTCGGGTGTGGTCTGATGGGTTCAGGCATCGCGCAAGTAGCAGCCACAGCTGGATTCGACGTTACCGTCCTCGAAGTCGATCAGAAATATCTGGACCAAGGTTTTGCTGGCATGGAAAAGTCGCTGGCGAAATTCGGCGAGAAAGGCTTGATCCAGGAGACGCCACAGGCTGTCCGTGCCCGGCTCAAGGGTACGACCAAAATGCAGGACCTGGCCGACTGCGACATCATCATCGAGGCCGTGATCGAAAACGTCGACGAAAAGAAGAAGCTGTACGCCGCCCTCGACGGCATCGTGAAACAAGATGCGATCTTCGCGTCCAATACGTCTTCCATTTCGATTACCGAGCTCTTGACCTCGACTCAGCGCCCGGAGCGCTTCATTGGCCTGCACTTTTTTAATCCCGTGCCGCTGATGAAGTTGGTTGAAGTGGTGCGCACCATCGCGACCGCCGGTGACGTGTACGATACCGGGTACGAGTTCGGCAAGAAGCTTGGAAAGGTTCCGGTTCGCACCAGCGACAAGACCGGATTCATCGTGAACCGGCTGCTGGTGCCGTATCTACTCGACGCCATCCGCGCCTTCGAAGAAGGCGTGGGCTCGATCGATGACATCGACAATGCCATGAAGCTGGGCTGCGGATATCCCATGGGCCCGTTCACGCTGCTTGATTTTGTCGGACTGGACACAACGTATTACATAACGCACGTAATGTATGACGAGTTCAAGGAGCGGCGCTTCGCATCCCCGCCGCTGCTGAAGCGGCTCGTGATGGCCGGGTGGTATGGTCGGAAGTCAGGCAAAGGGTTCTACGACTATTCGGACCCGAACCATCCGAAGCCGAATAAGCTGTAAGGCAGGCGTAGGGGCAGGTGGGCTCACCTGCCCGTCGGAGCGAACGCTCCGCAAACCGGCGAGCCTTGCTCGCCTGCCCCAGACGGGGACGTCCGGGCCTACGTGATTCGGGAAGAACGACGAAGTCAAGGATCCTGGATTGAAGGCGCAACGCAAAATCCGAGTCAAGGCGCTGGAGGGCAAACTCAACGCGGCTGGGAAGCGGTTCGGCGTAGTGGTCTCGCGCTTCAACGCCTTTATCACGGACCGACTGTTACAGAGCGCCTTCGACGGACTGGTGCAATGCGGCGCCAAAGCGAAGGACGTCAAAATCATCCGCGTGCCCGGCGCCTTCGAAATCCCATCCGCCGCGCGCACTCTTGCCGAAACCAGGAAATACGACGCCATCATCTGCCTCGGCTGCCTGCTCCGCGGCGATACCGCACACTATGACGTCATCGTCAACGAAGTCGCTCGCGGCATCGGCCAGTCCGCGCAGGAAACGGGAGTACCGCATGCATTCGGTGTTCTTACCTGCGAAAACCTGGAGCAAGCCATCGATCGCGCCGGCCTGAAGATGGGCAACAAGGGCTTCGAAGCGGCGCTGGCGGCGGTGGAAATGGCGAACCTGAAAGCAGTCGTCAGTCGTCAGTCGTCGGTCGTCGGCCAGAGCCCAAAGCGGCAATCACCTTCCAAGACGACGAAACCTACCAGATAGAGACCGAGCGCCTTCCAATTCTCCGGCTCCTGTAGACTGGAGCCTGACGACTGATGACCGATGGCTGACGACTCTGCCCATGGGAACCCGCCGCAAATCTCGCGAACTTACGTTGCAAATGCTTTTCCAGGCTGATATGGGAAAGCAAAGTCCGGAGCAGGTGCGCCAAACCTTTTGGCGCGAGCGGGGAGACGTGGGCGCCGATGTCCAGAGCTTTGCCGAAGATCTGTTCCGGGTGGCCACCGACCGCGCCCCCGAAATTGATGGCCTGATTGAAAATCACGCCCAGCACTGGCGCATGGAACGCATGGCTGCCGTCGATCGCAACCTGATGCGCGCGGCGGTCGCGGAACTGGTGGGCTTTCCTACGACTCCCCGAGCCGTGGTCATCAACGAAGCTCTGGAAATCGCGCGCAAGTTTTCCAGCCCGGAGTCGGTGCAATTTATCAACGGTGTGCTGGACAGCGTGGGCAAAGAACTGGAAAGCTGTCGTTAGTCGACGGTCGCTGGTCGTTGGTCGTCAGTCTCGAAACAGCGCTGCCAACGGTCGCAAGTCGCTTACATCGCCGGGATGGCACGAGCGAGGACGCTCGCGCCTACATTGCGGACCAAAAACTAGCGACCGACGACCGCTCTACGGCTTGACCGCGATCAAATCCGGATTACACGTGAAAGTTACGCCACGGCACAGGCCGGACAGGAGAGTCGTGGCATCGGTAGGAAAGGAAATCTGCTGAACGTCGCCACCGCTCTGCGTGTCCAGGATGTGCACCTGGCCGTCGGCGGCCGCAATATAGAGTCGGGTTCCGTCTGGTGTTAGCGATGCCCGGATCGGGATGGCGCCTCCGGAGAGAGGAATCGCGGAAGAGCTCTGGTTGTCGATATTGAATACCAGCACGGCGCCCCGGTCGCTGCCTATCACATAGGCGCGTGACTGGTCTTGCGACACGATTAACTGGGTGGGCACAAAGGTGCCCTGACCAAGGTTGAAAAAGGTCGCCGTACCGGCGCTGGCAGGCGACGAACAACCGGCCGGCGCACGGGCTACCCGGAAGAGGTCGATCCCGGGCGACTCAACCGCGAGGATGCCAGTGATCGTAGTGGGGGACGTGAACGTGGGAAGAGCGAGATTCGGTGCGTCACTGGCGAGCGCCTGGAGCAATGAAGGAGTCGCGGGCAGAACTACATCGGTGGTCAGCGCGGAAGTGAGGCCGCAGGTGCTCCAAGCTGTGACCGAGGAAGTACTCGATCCGCCGGACACGAACGCGAAGGCCCCTTCGGGAGAAAATGAGACGGCGTTGGCGGGTCCAGTGAGAGGAATCTTTTTTAACGAATCCTGCGCCGAGTACACATACAGACTGGAACCGGCCGCGATAAAGGCCTTCAGATTGTCCGGGGAAAAATCCGCCGCGGTCGCGCCCGAAATCGGCAGCGTGGTTCCGGTACTGCTGCCGGTGTCGAACACGATCACCTGGGTCGCTGGCGGGGAAGGGTTGCTTCCGGGGGCAGGCACTGTGTTCGGATCAGCGCCCGAGAGAATCACCTTCTGCCCGTCGGGAGACACGGTCAACACTTTCCCGGTCACGGACTTGAACTGAGCCACCGTGGGCGGACTCGCGACAGTAATTGCCATCAACCCCCGGCTTCCGAAGAATGAAAAATCTGTCCCCATGTAAGCCTTCGCGCCCTGACGGTCGAAGACCAGAGAGTTCGGCGTAGCCGGCAATGCGACTGCGGCACCGACGGTATCGTTCGGCGAAGCAAGGGGAATCAGCAGACTGGTGCATCCGCTTGAGGTGGCGCAATTGCCGGCGGGGGAAGAAGAAATTCCGGTGCTCGAGACGTAGACGGTGGGCGTTGTAGTTGAGGTGGTCGTAGTACTGCTGGAAGGAGCGACAACCACGTCGACGGCGCTCTCGGGATAAATCGGCAGGAGCGGCTGCAATCGAATATTGCAAGTTGGTGGAGTGCAGGAAGCGACGACGGTTCCACCTCCCGCCTGCGAAGTTGTAACCGCTCCGGCGCTGCTCACAGCCACCGTCGCCGGATTGGACGAACTCCACGTCAAGGGCGCGCCCGTAATGGTGTTGCCTTGGGTGTCCACCACGGTTGCGGTCACCGTCTTTCCGGTTCCCGAAGTGACGTTGATGGAAGGGGAGGTACTGTCCGCGACCGCCAGTGCAATCGATTGCACCGGGCAAGTGGCGAAATCCAGAGGCTCACTGGTCACGTTGCTGTTACTGACAAACAGCGAGGTGATCCCCGGGGTGTTCGCGGTTACCTGGGCCTGCCCCACCACCAGGCCAGTCACGGGCGTGCTGGCGATAGCTGCCGTGAGCGTGGCTACGCTGGGGTTGACGGACTGCCAGGTGAACGTCCCCACGCTGGCCGTGATGTCAAGTCCGCGGCTGAGAGCGGTAGCTTGATAGTTGAAGGTCTGGCCTTTGGAAAAGCAAGGGCCGGCAGGAGGTGTCTGGCCGGGGATGGGACTAACCGTGATTTTGTCGATATGCTGATGCACGTAGACCGTTGTGGGCGGGCTGCTCACCCCCTGCGATGTTGCTGTCACCTGGGCAATCCCTACCGGACCGGGCGTACAGATTTGCGGGGTGGTGAGTGAATCCCAGGTGCCGGCACACGCCAATCCGTTGCTGGCTAGGGTCAAGACCGCGGTATTGCTGGAAAGGAACGTCACCGGAGTCGTAATAGCGGTGTGGTTGCTGTTCTGGGGGCTGGCCGAGAAGGTTTGAGCGGCGCTGCCCACGTCAAGGGATAATGTGTCCGCGGGCGAGAGAGTGATGTTGGCCGGCACCGGGAAGGTGGTGTTTTTGGTTGGACTAGTGCTGCTGCAGCTGGTCAAGGCCGTGACTAAATTGACGACGACGAAGATGATTGCCAACCGGACTAGCGCGGACCACCTACCCATGCACCCTCCCCGCCCCTTGGATCCGCGAGGCGAGCCTGTCTGGACACTTTCTGGAAAACCCCAAGTGTAGAGGCTAGAATTTTTTTCAGCAAGTTGAGCCGTTTTGTGGCCCGTTCGAACCTCGCTGCGCTCCCTGGCTAAGGGCAGGCTACCGAATCTGAGCCTGCAGGCGAAATCCTGTGCGCAGCGAAGGATCTCTACCTAAGCTGTTCTCCTGACCGGACGCCAAAGCCCCGATTGTCGAACTTCAGCACAGGATCCAAAATTCGTCAGTTCGCAATCCGACAATCGTCAATTTCGAACCAGATCGGCCATCTTGATCTGATGCGACCTACCGCCATTGACGATGCGTGAATAGAATTGCTATATTTGTAAGGTTCCGCGAGTTAGGTCTGGCTTGTCTGTAGGCAGTGGGTTTTACGACGCTGCGCTTCGCGTGCGTGTGTAAAGCCCTGAAAAATGCAGCTGAGCTTTAGCAATAAACGTTTCCGGGGTAATTAAGACCGGAGGCGCCCTCGCTGAAAGCGTCCTGCGCACACCTTTCACCCGTTGGGAGGCTATGCGGGGCGGTGCTGACGAAACGGAGCAGCTCCCGGAAGGCTCGGGCTTGGTGCCACCGTCGGCGGCTTTAGTCTGAACGGGAAACCAAAATCTCTCGCCAGCGCTGGGCGCTGCGGGAAGCATGGTTGGCGGGTCCGCCACCCAGCCCTGGAATCAGGGACAAATCAGGTGCGGCGTCACTACCGCGAGCGTGTGCCTGTACGGGCTGCCGGGCGTCGCTCCCAAGGATCCGAATTAGAAGCACCAGGAACAGGAGCACCAGGAACAGTATGCCTACTTTCAATCAATTGGTGCGAAGCGGCCGCAAGCGGCCGCGGTACAAGACGGCGAGCCCGGCCTTGCAGGGATGTCCGCAAAAGCGTGGTGTTTGCACCCGCGTCTATACCCAGACTCCTAAGAAGCCAAACTCAGCCCTGCGGAAAGTCGCGCGTGTCCGGTTGACCAACGGAATCGAGGTTACAACCTACATTCCCGGCGTCGGCCACAATTTGCAGGAGCACTCGATTGTCCTGATTCGCGGCGGCCGTGTGAAGGATCTTCCCGGTGTGCGCTATCACGTGATTCGCGGCACGCTCGACGCGGTTGGGGTCGCCGGCCGCAAGCAGAGCCGTTCGAAATATGGAGCCAAACGGCCAAAAGCATAAAGAGTCGTTGGTCATTGGGTCGGTAGTCATGGGTCGAGAAATTAAGGGGCGAGCAGGAACGTTTCGCCCGGCAGCTCAAAGCCAGAAGCTAAGAGCCAGGAGCTAGAAGCTTAAATGCCTCGAAAAGGATATATCGCCAAGCGGAAGGTGGAGCCGGATCCGGTGTATGGGTCGGACCTGGTCACAAAGTTTGTCAATTCCATGATGTGGCAGGGCAAGAAGAGCACTGCGGAAGGCATCTTTTACGAGGCGCTGACGCGCTTGCAGGAGAAGGGCGGCGATGAGCCTTTGAAGCTGTTCAAGAAGGCGGTCGAGAACGCCAAGCCGCTGCTTGAAGTGAAGAGCCGTCGCGTGGGCGGCGCTAACTATCAGGTTCCGGTCGAAGTGAATGCCGACCGGCGCACCTCCTTGGCCATCCGCTGGCTCATTACTTATTCCCGCGGACGAGCCGAGAAGGGCATGATCGACAAACTGAGCAATGAATTGCTCGACGCCAGCAACAATCGTGGCGCCGCCATCAAGAAGAAGGAAGATGTCCACCGCATGGCGGAAGCCAACAAGGCTTTTGCCCACTATCGCTGGTAGTTCCGCAATTATTAGAGGTTTGAAATTGACCGGTTTTGTCGCTAACGAGCAAGAGTTACGGAAGCAAGAGTCGCAAAAAGAAGAGAGAAAGAAAGCTGTGTCCAGACAAGTTCCATTAGAACGGTGCAGGAATATCGGCATCATGGCCCACATCGATGCCGGCAAGACCACTACGACCGAGCGCATCCTGTTTTACACAGGAAAGACGCATCGCATCGGAGAGGTCCACGAAGGCACTGCTACGATGGACTGGATGGAGCAGGAGCAGGAGCGCGGCATTACGATTACCTCCGCCGCGACCACCTGCACTTGGCGCGACATTCGCATCAATATTATTGATACCCCCGGGCACGTGGATTTCACCGCCGAAGTGGAGCGCTCTTTGCGTGTTCTGGATGGCGCTGTGGCTGTATTTGACGCGGTCCACGGAGTGCAGCCCCAATCGGAAAAAGTCTGGCGCCAGGCCGATAAGTACGGCGTCCCGCGCATCTGTTTCATCAACAAGATTGACAAGATGGGCGCCGATTTTGAGCATGCCGTCGACACCCTCCGCAAACGCCTCAATGCCAAGCCCGTCGCGATCCAAATTCCCATCGGACAAGAAGACAAGTTCAAAGGTGTAGTCGATCTCATCGAGATGAAATCGATTGTCTGGCAGGATGACACCATTGGCGCCGAGTACAGTACCGGCGAAATTCCCGCCGAACTGCAGAAGAAAGCCGAAGCGTTTCATACCGCACTGGTCGAAACCGTCGCTGAAAATGACGACGACATGCTGCACAAGTTCCTGGAAGGCGAGACCATTTCGGCCGCGGAACTGCGGGCTTCTTTACGCAAGTCGACCATCGCTTTGAAAGTGTTTCCCGTCGTAGTCGGTACCGCTTTCAAGAACAAAGGCGTGCAACCGTTGCTCGATGCAGTCGTGGACTATCTGCCGTCGCCCCTCGATGCAGGCGAAGTCAAAGGCGTGAATCCGGAAAATGGGGAAGTGATCACGCGCAAGCCCGCAGACAACCAGCCGTTTTCCGCGCTGGCTTTCAAGATCATGGCTGACCCGTTCGTGGGCCAGTTGACTTTTATTCGCGTCTACTCCGGACAACTCAAGTCGGGAGACTCGGTGCTTAACGCCGGCCGCGGACGCAGTGAGCGCATTGGCCGTTTGCTCAAGATGCATGCCAACAAGCGCGAAGATATCAATGAGATTCTGGCGGGCGACATCTGCGCTGCGGTCGGTTTGAAGAATGTTTCAACCGGCGACACTATCTGTGACGAGAAACATCCCATCGCGCTCGAATCGATTACATTTGCGGTTCCCGTGATTTCAGTTGCGGTCGAGCCCAAGACCAAGGCCGACCAGGAAAAGATGGGCATGGCTCTTTCCAAGCTGGCCCAGGAAGATCCCACCTTCAAGGTTCACACCGATCCCGACAGCGGGCAGACCATCATCAGCGGCATGGGCGAGCTGCATCTCGAAATCATCGTCGACCGCATGATGCGGGAGTACAAAGTCGAAGCCAACGTCGGCAAGCCGCAGGTGGCCTATCGCGAAACCATTCGCCGGAAGTCGGAAGCCGAGGGCAAGTATATCCGTCAGACCGGTGGCCGCGGGCAGTACGGTCACGCCAAGATTCGCATCGAGCCCAACGAACCGGGCAAGGGCTACGAATTTGTGAACGATGTAGTGGGCGGTTCGGTGCCGAAGGAATTCATCAAGCCCATCGATCAGGGAATCAAGGAAGCCATGGAAGGCGGCATCCTGGCCGGTTACGAGATGGTCGATGTAAGAGCCACGCTCTACGACGGTAGCTATCATGATGTTGACTCCAACGAAATGGCATTCAAGATTGCCGGCTCGATGGCGTTCAAGGAAGCTGCCCGCAAAGCCTCTCCGGTGCTGCTCGAGCCGGTGATGGCGGTGGAAGTGGTCACGCCGGAAGATTACGCCGGCGTCATCATGGGCGACCTGAGTTCGCGCCGGGGACGGATCGAAGGCATGGAGCATCGGGCCGGTTCGCAGGTGATCAAGGCCATTGTGCCGCTGGCGGAAATGTTCGGCTATGCGACGCACATGCGCTCGAGCACGCAAGGCCGCGCCGAATACTCGATGCACTTTGCGCGCTATGAAGAAGTTCCGCGCAGCGCGGCGGACGAAATTATCGGCCGGGCGCAAGGCAACCCCAAGAGATGACAGGCGCGCGCAAGATCGCCCGTCCCACCAAAGTAAGGCATACGGAGCTAGGAAATGGCGAAAGAGAAATTTGAGCGTAATAAGCCGCACTGCAACGTGGGGACGATTGGTCACATTGACCATGGCAAGACCACGTTGACGGCGGCCATCACCAAGGTGTTGTCCAAGCACAACCCCAAGATCCAGTTCCGGTCGTTCGATTCGATTGACAAC
>CATPBJ010000061.1 GCA_955652395.1 uncultured Terriglobales bacterium
CCAGAACAGCTTGTGCATGGTCGATAGTCGGTGACGGGGCCGTTTGCTATGCAGAGCTAACAGTTGCTGGCGGAGAGCCAGATTCTCGAGGATGAGATCCTCTCGGGAGCCGAAGACGCCAACCATCCAGCCAATGAAGTCCCGGAGCAACAGGATCATGGGCCAAGATCTTATCGCAACACCTGGCTGCACGCTCTTTGGAAGTCGTTTATTTTACGAGTGCAGGAGGTTTTGACGAGGCACAGGAGTCTTTGCGGAGCACAGTCGATGTAATGCTCGGCAATTCCCTCCTCACTGTCCAATCTCCGAGCGACTGGCAGCTCTCGGTCGTACTTATCGTCCAGGTGCGTTGGTTGGCCTCTGTCGACCCTGACACGGCACAACTACGGTATGACTGCTACGGTTGAATGCAACGCTACTTGGAACGTACGACTCCTTTCTGAATCAACCAATCCACGGATTCCCTGACGGCTTGTATTGAGGTATAGCGGGGCTTATACCCGAGCAGGTTTCGAGCCTTCTGGATGCTGCAGTTCGGCGAGTGGGATATATGATCCCACGTCGCTGTGGCATCATTTTCCGTAACGCCCTTCCGCCATTCCTCCCACGGCAGGAACCTCATGCGGGCTGGTCTGCCAAAGTACTGCGCCATGCGTTCGGTGTAACCTCGCAGTGTCAGCGCCGCTGGAGATACGACGTGAAAGGACTCACCCAGTGCAACGTTGCGCCCCTCCATCGCTCTCATAAAAGCCTGCGCCACATCATCGACGTGGACGTGATGCACCGTCTCCAGTCCCAGATTCGGAAGGCATATCTCGCCGCCCTGCATTAGCGTCGAAAATACCTCCGGGTTGAAATTCCCAGTCGGATTGATAGGAGCCCAGCCAGCTCCGACCAGGTGCCCCGGATGCAGAATCGTGACAGGGAATCGCTCCTCTCTTGCCTGTTGAAGAAGATAGGCTTCGATTGCGGCCTTTCTGATTCCATACTCGCCAAACGGCTTGCGTGGCTCCTCCTCGGTGGTCGGCACCTCAATGCTGGGTCCATGCACCCATATGGTTCCGCAGTGCAGCAGATGTCCGATCCTACCTCGAAGGGTTTCCACCAGCTCTTTGGCACTCTCAAGCCTGTAGCAGGTCAGGTCGATAACGACCTCGGCATCCAAGCTCGCAATGCGCTCGCCAAAAGTCCCGGCATTCTCTTCCGCAGTCCGGTCAAGCTCTAAGCGAGTAACGGCTTTCCACGCGCGATGTACCTGATAAGGCTGCTTCATGCCACGGCTGACGCAGGTGAGCGCGTGTCCAGCCTCCACGAGCCGGGGTGTCAGAAAGCTTCCGATGTGACCTGTCCCACCAATAATGACTACGCGCATGTGGCGATCGACCCTGATGCCGAGCGCCCTGGCCTTGGCATCCACAAATTGTCGCATAGAACCAAAGCAAGCTCACCAGATCGCACATGCAGGGACACATCGTCTCTGATGATGGACGTCTCATCCGCATTCGACTTTAGGTTGTGAACTGGATCGAAAGACAAACGGCTCCACTTGGATCGGTTGTGGGTATAATAGTTGGCCGCCAGCAGAGCAAAACGGAAATCCTGATGAGGTTGGAAAGCATGGCCAGAGTTCTTGTAATCACGGGTGATGGCGGTGAGTCGTATGAAGCGCTTTATGCGATTCACCGGTTTCGGGAGGAGGGCTGGGAGGCCGTGGTTGCGGCTCCGACACGCCGGAGGCTGCATCTTGTGATGCACGACTTCAAGCCGGGATGGGACACCTACATCGAAGGAGAGGGATATGGGCTCGAGGCAGATCTAGCATTCGATCACGTAAGAGCCGAGGACTATGATGCAGCGCTCATTCTTGGCGGCAGGGCGCCCGAGTACTTGCGGAACAATGTCTGCCTGTTGGATATTGTCCGGGCTTTCGATCGAGCGGGGAAGTGGATCTTCGCCATCTGCCATGGCATTCAAGTGCTGGCTGCTGCGGGGCTAATCAGCGGTAGACGTGTGACCTGCTACGAACATGTGCGCCTCGAAGCGGAGCAGGCCGGAGCGATGTATGTCACCGACGAAGCGGTGTGCGACGGGCGCATCGTGACGGCACAGACTTGGCGGTCACATCCGCAATTCTACCGTGAGATCTTCGCGCGCGTTTCTGGCAAATCCGACGTGGCTGGATCCTGAAGTCGAGGCAGCTACCGGCTACATGGCGTTGGGGCGTGGGGTGGAAGCCCGGTGCGCTGATCCGCAAGCCGCGGGTTTCGAATGCGATTGCCCCTAAGGTGACCAACACAGGCTGCCGCTCAAAAGTCCTTGGTGCTGAGTAACGCAGTACGGCTGTGAGACAGCTAGGAACCGCACTCCTGCTTCTAGCGCAGATCACTCCACGCGGGACCGGTCTGCAAGGTCGCTATCGAACAAAGGCGCGCTTAACGCGTTGGGCTGCTTCTGCATTGGGGCGATCTGACTGTGGTACGCAAAAACTCAATCGGGACAAAACGGTAGTTTATAGTCATTTGGGTCTACAAATCATTGTCTTCCAAATACCGGCCTAACCATTCGAGTCGAGCCAATGGTAGAGATGGACCTGGTACAGATAAGAGGCGACGATCTCCTCGCCCAGTTCATGCGTCTCCGTGCACACAAACGGCACATTCCAGCCAGCGAGTGCAGCGATCAAGGATTGCATGATGCGATTGGGGTTCACGTCCGAGAACGGGTACGACGACTTCACGGTACTCAGGGCAGCCGTGATCACCAGCAGCCGCTGAGGGTACGCGCTCATCAGGCGCAGGCG
>CATPBJ010000062.1 GCA_955652395.1 uncultured Terriglobales bacterium
CAGGCGCATGGGTAGCTCCTTTAAATCGGGATTGGGCATATCCGCTAAGTCGCCGGCCCAGTCGCAAACCTCGAGCGCTTGGCGAAAGGCCTCGTCGATGCTAGACGTGGCGACGGTGAGTTTGGATAGCAAGGGGATATTTTTCGAGGCGGCGCTCTACATAACAGCAGACAATTGATCAGGAGAACGCCAGAGCGATAAAGGGTGGACAAGGTTGTTTTGTACCTACTGGATTGACAGTCAAGTGACCGAACCGTTGTAAATAAAGGCTTTCAGCGCGGTTCGTGAATGGCACCCTCGGATAGAATCGAGCCCGAATTTCTACTTTGGTTGTCACCGATTTGCGTCACGTGTCCGCTAATCCGGTTCATGGCGTGTAGCCAAGAGGCAAGAGCAGCACCAGCATTAGAGTTCCAAGGGAATGTCGCTTCTTCATTGAGGGCACCACCTCTGGGCGAACAAGCGAGTCTGGAGTTGTGGTTCTGGGGAACTCGTAGTTTTTCTGCTCAATCAACGTGCTCTCCCTCCTCAAACATGCCGTCGGCCGGAGGGAGTACATCTCGCTCGCCGGCGATCCAGACGTAGAGGGTCGGCAGCAAGAAGATGCTCATCACGAGAGCCGCGATGAGACCTCCGACAATGACGATCGCGAAGGGGCGCTGAGAGTCTGAACCAATCGCGTGCGACAGCGCGGCCGGTAGTAATCCCAAAGTTGCAACCAGCATCGTCATCATGATGGGACGCAGTCTCAGCACAGCTCCCTCAACTGCGGCATCCTCGATTGAATGCCGCCTCGCTCTAAGCTGATTGATGTACTCGAGCATGATGACTCCAGTTTGCACGCACACTCCAAAGAGGGCGAGGAAACCCACCCCGGAGGAAACACTGAAATGGGTGCTGGTGAACAGAAGAGCCAGCAAACCACCAATGGGCGCTACGGCAATGTTTGCCAGAATCAACAGGGCCCATTTAAAGGACTTAAACATGGTGTAGAGAATGATGAAGATGATAAGAATCGTGATCGGGAGTACGATGAGCAAGCGGGCGTTAGCCCTCTTCTGGCTTTCATACTCCCCTTCCCAATCGATGTGATACCCGAGCGGCAACTTGACCTGCTCGTTCACTTTCTTCATCCCCTCCTCTACGCTGCTCCCAAGGTCACGGCCGCGGACACTATATTTAATCGCAATATAACGCCGGTTGCCCTCACGATAGACTTCTGAACCACCGTCCTCCTCTTTGATCTTGCAGAGCTGCGCCAGGGATACGCGCTCCCCGGAAGGCGAAAGCAGGCGAATGTTTTTGATCGCTTCCTTCGTGTCGCGGTATTGTGGAAGATAGCGCATCACTAGGTCGTACCGCGCTTCACCCCGCAGGACCTGCGTAAGCGCATTGCCCCCGACCGCGGTCTGAATCGCATCCTGCACGTCCGAGACGTTAATCTGGTAACGAGCGGATTGCTCACGGTCTACAGTCACGTTCAAGTTCGGCTGACCAAGAACCCGCAAGACTCCAAGATCCTCGATTCCCTTGACTCGGCTCATGATGCTGACGATCTGATCGGCTTTTTCTTCGAGAACCTTCAAATCATCGCCATATACCTTGGTGGCTAGCTCGCCCTTTACGCCACTGACTGCCTCTTCCATGTTGTCTTCGATGGGCTGCGAAAACCCCCAGACAACACCAGGAATTTTGTTAAGTTCGCGGTTCATAGCGGCAATGAGTTCATCTTTGTTCTCATGGAAAATCGGACGCCATTGTTCTTTGGGCTTCAGGTCAACGAAATATTCCGTATTGAAGAAACCCGTCGTGTCTGTGCCGTTATCCGGACGCCCCACCTGGCTTGTGCATTGCGGGACCTCCGGAAAAGAACAAAGCACAATTCGGCCCTGATTCGCGACTCGGATACCTTCGTCCGGCCCGGTGCTGGGGGCAAGCGTACCGCGTACCCAGAGCGCTCCTTCATCCAAGTGAGGCAGAAATTCCGAGCCGATGACACCGCCGAAAGCGAGGAAACCTCCCAACGCGACGCCGAGCGCGCACAACCCGACCGTGATCAAACGGTGGCGAATGGCCCACCGAACTGCATTGCGATATTGCTCAGTCAGGAAATGCAGGATGGGGTTGTGCCATTCGTGTGCTCCCTTCGCGAAAGCGAAACTCGCGAGCACAGGCGCGATCAAGATGGAAAAGATCAGCGCCCCGAGCAACGCAAAGGCGACCGTCCAGGCCATAGGGTGGAAGAGTCGGCCTTCGACGCGCTGCAGCGTGAAGATCGGCAAGTAAGCGGTAATGATGATGGCGATCGAATAGAACACCGGGCGTTGGACTTCATGCGACGCATCGCTAATTTTCTCAGCAGGCGTCCTGGAGTTTCCGTTTTGCCGGTGTAAATGGCGCACGATGTTCTCGATCATCACAACCGCACCGTCAACCACCATGCCAAAGTCGAGTGCCCCAAGAGACAGCAGATTCGCGGGAATGTGTCTCAAGTCCAGGCAAATCGATGCAAACAACAGAGAAAACGGAATGGTTGCGGCGACGATGAGCGCACCCCGGGCGTTGCCCAGAAATAGAAACAGGATGACCGATACCAGAATCATTCCTTCCGTAAGGTTGTGAAGCACCGTATGGGAGGTGTAATGGACCAGATCACTACGATCAATAAAAGGAACTAGCTTCACACCTGGAGGCAATGTGTGATTGTTAAGTTCTTCGACCCTTTTGTGGATGCCTTCGATAGCCTCGTCTGCCGCTGCGCCTTTCCGCAATAGCACGATGCCTGACACCACATCGTCGTTATCGACAATCTTCCCGTCCTGGCGGTGAATGGCCCTGGCAAACTGGCCGAGTCGAATCTTGGGACCCTGTGCGACGACGGCAATGTCCTTCACCCGAAGTGGCGTGCCGTTCTTGGTTAGAATGACCGTCTCTTCGATGTCGTGGACGCGGTTGACTAATCCGACAGAGCGGACGTTGATCTGCTGCAAACCTTCCTGTATGAAGCTCCCACCTGCATTCACATTATTATTGCTGAGTTGTTGCTCGACCTGCCCCAAACTCAGACTGTAGGCCACAAGTTTGTTGGGATCGACACGAACTTGGTATTCGCGGGTGGGGCCGCCAAAGCTGGAGACATCTACAACATTTGGGACAGCTTTGAAGTTCTTTTCGATGACCCAGTCTTCAATGGATTTCAGCTCCATGGGGTCGTATGCGGGATTCGTGCTGTGCAGCGTGAAGAAGTAGATCTGGCCGACCGGGCTCCAATCCGTGCCCATCTGGGGCACGACTCCCGGGGGCAGGATGACTTGGCTCAGTCGTTCCAGAACCCGCTCTCGGTTCCAGGCGTTATCTGACTCATCATCGAAAATCAGCTTTAGATCCGAGAGGCCGAAAAGCGAGAACGAACGTAGATGTACCACCTGTGGAATGCCGTTCATGACGGTCTCAAGTGGAATCGTGACCTGCTGTTCGATCTGTTCCGCCGAGATTCCTGGCCATTGCGTAATGATTTCAACATAGTTGTCCGCCACGTCGGGATAAGCTTCAATCGGCAGCCGCTCGAACGAAACGATCCCGCCAGCGAAAAGGATCAGCGTCAGAGCCACGACGAGGAGCCGATTGTTGAGAGCGAAATCAACGACTCTCCGAATCATTGCTCCACCGTGTTCTGTAGTGGAAGCGCATTTGAGACCACTTGATCTCCCGGTTTGATCCCTGAAATAACCTCCTGCATGTTGCTGGGAAGCATCTCCCCGGTGACCACTTCAAGGCGCTTGAAGCGCCCGACATTCACCGGCCGGTAAACCCACTCGCGGTCATGCAAGTGCAGAATTGCGGTAGCCGGAACGGCGGCACGCGTTTCCGTCTTTTTGCCGTGGAAGACAGCAGTAACAAACATTCCGACACGCATCAGCCCTGGATTGTCCACTTCCAGCCGAACCTTGGCAGTGCGGATGTTGGGATCGAGAATTTGCCCGATGTTACTGATCCGACCCTTTAAGACCTTGGCAGGGTAGGCATTGAGATGAATGTCGGCGTACTCGCCAAGATGGACCTGCGGCAGAGCGTTTTCGTATACGTCACATACAATCCACACGTGAGAAAGGTCGGAGATAGTAAACGGATTTGGGCCAGACAAACCCTGAACGCCTGCAGCATTGGTAACTTGTTGGTCCGTAATCACGCCTGAGACGGGTGCGAAGACGTCGACAATCCCCGTGGGGTGCTCCTTATCTACACCGAGAAGCCGTAAACGTTCAGTCGAGGCGTCAAGACCAGCCTTGGCATCATCTTCCGCGTTCTGAGCTACTTCGACAGCGCTCTGGGCGATTGCGCCCTTTTCGTACAAGACCTTCGCGCGATCCAGTTGGACCCGAGCCAGCCTCTCGTCGTTGACCGCCTTGCGGTAATCCGAAAATGCTCCTGCGATGTCGCTGCTTTGGACTCGCATCAGCAATTGGCCCTTCTTCACTTGATCGCCCAGCCGGGCACGAATCTCCGCTACCCGTCCAGAAGCCAGCGAGATAACCGGCACTGTCCGTGAAACATCAGGACTCACGACTCCGGTTACGCTCAACGAGGGTGCAGCCTTGTGCTCCGCAGCTGTGGCCAGCGGAAACTGTTCCGGGTGGTCCACTTTGAAGTTGTTTGCGTCCATGTCAGGCTCGACAGCGGCCGGAGGAGGGGCCTCCGCCTTCGGGTCAGCTTGGCTTTCATTGCAACCAAGGAGGAGCAAGCCCAAAGGCAGGCAAAGAGTTGCCGCTACGATCAAGCCAGCAAGTTTAGTTTTCATGGGATCACCTCTCGGCCTACGGCCAGATTCAATTGGGCTGCAGCGGTCAAGTAAGAGCCAATCAAGGTCACATAATTCCGTTGCACGCTGCGGTACTCGCTCTCTGCGTTCAAGAAATCAAGAAGGGAAGCTCCGCCGCGTTGATAAGAGAATAAAATCGTGTCCCGAACCCGCACTGACTGTTGCAGGTACTTGGCCTTGTACGGCTGCAGCAGAATCATCGTGCTGTCCAGGGTGGCGTAGCCGGAGTCCACGTCACTGAACACGAGTGCTTCGGTAGCGTCGCGCAATCTCTCAGCGCGCGTGATATCGAGCTGGGTGCGCAGCTTCTCTCCTTGATTCCGATCGAAGATCCGCACGGGGATGCTGACACTGACGCCGAGCGTGTTGATGCCAAACGGGTTATTGTTGGATGAGTTGTGCGTATACCACGCGCTCAAGATCGGATCGGTCGAGCCGTTTGCAACGGCCAACTTGTGGTCAGTATGGGCTTTGTCCACGGCTTCCACGGCGGCCCGCAGATCCGGTCGCGTGTCCAGCGCAATTTTCCGGAACTCGTCCCGGGGCAGGAGTTGCTCGCTAAAGTCGAACGGCCCGGTTACGTCGAATTGTTCAATCGGAGTTCGGTCGTTTAGAAGCGTGAGCAGCTGGATTTTTGCCGTGCGGAGATTGACTTCGGCGGTTTGCAGGTCGGATTCAAACTGCACACGCTGCAGTTCCAGCCGGTCGAGGTCGATTTGCGCTATGTCGCCAGCCTTGAAGCGATCTCTGCTGACATCGAGTACATGGTCGTAGTAGGCCAGGTTGTCTTTTGCCAGCTGCAATACCGCCTTGGCTTGCAGCGTGGACACAAATGAGCTGCGCAACCCGAAAAGCAGGGCCCGTTCCAGATCCGCCTGGGTCGAGACAGCGATTCCCGTTGCCTTTTGCGCGCTTTCCAGACGCAATTCCCGCTTATGCTGCCGTTCGTGCAGATAGCCAATGCCGGGCGACTCAAAAGTGCCAGCGAACGGCCGCCAGGCGCCTTTGTAAGGAGCGATTTGGGTACCATCCACCGTCAAAGTGAACAGCGGGTTCGGACGCAGATAGGCGCTGATCTCCTGTGCCTTCGATTCATCTATGTTCAACTTGCCCGCTAGTAGCGTAGGATTGTTCTGTTCAAAGCGTTGGCGCAGCTGTTCCCACGTCAAGGGCGCCGGCGTCTGAGCCACGACGCTGGCGCCAGTCAGCAGAAAAATTGTGCAACAAAACCAACGCAGCTTCTGCATAAGTTAATCCCTTTCTCGCGCCGACACTCGCCGGTGGCTAACGATGTCATAACCTCTTCTCGTCCCGTTATCCTGCGAAAAGTCCCGCCGATTCCTGGAACGCTTCCTGCGAGTACTACTCTTTGGCATTCGTGAGATCAGCTCCCGGAAGCCCGTAAAACACCAGCGCGATGTACACGACAACTGCGAATAGGCCAATAACGGCCAAAACGTAGCGATGCAGCGCCTCCAAATTCACTGGGGGCTCCAATCAGGATCCGGCGGATTGTCACCGCACTGTTGGGGATCGCAGGATTGAGAAACAGTGTAAGGAGTGGTCAACGAGGGAGGGCACTATCTTTCGGCTGCCGGAATCTATCTTTTGGCCAGAACGGAGGCTATCTTTTGGCCAGGCCGAGGCTATCTTTTGGCCAATCCTAGAAAAATAGTTCCGTGCAGCGCAGCAGTAGCGCAAGATTAGGCGTACGTCATGACGGATCTGCTGTCCATTTACGCACCGGCCAACCGTACCAAACTGATCGTTGTTGGCACGCTCTTGGTGACGGCGATCGCGGTGGTTGATTGGGCAACGAAGCCCTACATCTCCCTGGGCTTCCTCTACTTGTTCCCCATCATGATTCTCGGTGGGTTTCTGTCACGTGTTCAGATCGTAGGGATTGCTCTGGTTTGTGCGGTCCTACAAGAAGCGTTCAGCAATTTGCCAGCAAACGAAGCTGTGGTCCGCTTGCTACTCAGCTCTGCCGGATTTGTCGGCACGGGGTTATTCATTTCGGAGCTAATCCGGAATCGTCGAATCGTGATGAGCCACGTTGAAGAACTCACAGCGCAAATCACGTTACGACAGGATGCCGAAGAGCAGCTGCGTTCACTGGTAAATACTAGTCCAGCAGCGATTGTAACCATTGATTCGGAGGGTAACGTTCTGCTGGCAAATGAGGCTGCTCAACAGTTGCTCGATCCGGGTGGTTCGCCTTTGCGGGACCGGGCAATTAGTTCTCATCTTCCGGCTTTGAAGACCGTTCTCGAAACCCAGAGTTCTCGATCATTTCGCACAACGTTGCAATGCACTGGTCAAAGAAGTGACGGGGAGGTATTTCTTGCCGGCGTTTGGTTCTCCACCTACGACACAATATCCGGCCCTCGCCTGGCGGCTATCGTTGTCGATCTTTCCGAGGACCTGCGAAACCGGGAGGATCTTAGCCTAGACTATTTATTGAAGAACACCAGGATTCTCATGAGCGCCGTGGCTCATGAGATTCGGAACCTCTGCAGCGCTGTTCTGGTAGTCCATAAGAACCTCGCCAAGGTTAGGGAGATTGAATCGAACGAAGACTTTAGAGCTTTGGGAAGCTTGATTCTAGGCCTGGAGAGAGTCTCGGCGCTGGAGTTGGGTTCCACGGCTGCTCAGAACGGAGAAGCGGTTGAACTGAGATCCGTGCTCGACGAACTGCGAATTTTGATCGAGACTGCATATCACGAGGCAGAGATCGATGTGCAGTGGGATGTCCAAGAATCGTTGCCCCTAGTGTGGGCCGATCGGTACGGACTGATTCAGGTGTTTTTGAACCTGGCCAAGAACAGCCAACGGGCTATGACCTCCACAAGAATAAAACTACTTCGAATTGCCGCGCGGGAGGAGCGCAAGACTGTGGTAATTCGATTCGAAGATACCGGAATTGGTATCGCCTCTCCAGAGAATCTCTTCCGGCAATTCCAACCTGGGGCCCAGTCGAGTGGCCTCGGACTCTACGTTTCCCGAGCGATTATGCGCAGCTTTGGTGGTGAGCTCAGGTACGAGGCGAGGTCGGAAGGCTGCTGCTTCGCAGTGATGTTGCCTTTGCGCGCGGCACCGGAGGGAGCGGTAAATGCCTGATACCGCGGACAAAGCCGTTCGCATTCTGTTGTTAGACGACCACGCCTTATTTCGGGAGAGCGTAAGTCGGCTCCTCAGCGCGGAGCCCGGATTCGACGTTGCTGCTCACTGTGGCACGATTGCCGAAGCTCTCGAGATTCTGCGGCGCCAGTCGATCGACGTCGTGCTCCTTGACTTCGATCTTGGCGACAGCGATGGCCGAGAATTTCTCCGATTGGCAAAGAAACAGGGGTTCAAGGGAAGGGTCCTGGTCGTGACTGCAGGTGTGGATGCAGGAGCGGCGACAGAGCTGATCCGCTCTGGGATTTCGGGAATTTTTCGAAAACACGATTCCGCTGCGTTGCTGGCACAAGGAATTCGTGACGTGGTGGCCGGCAAAGTGTGGTTGGACCAGGAACAATTGCAGATCGCCCTCCGGAGCGCAGGTGCTCCACCGCAGGAAAGTCGAACCAGGCGATTCACGCAACGGGAACACCAAGTGCTCTCTTGCGTATTCGAAGGCCTGGCAAACAAACAGATTGCTGGGCGGTTAGGAGTTTCCGAAAGCTCGGTCAAAGCCACGCTTCAGCAACTCTTTTCTAAGACTGGGGTCCGGATGCGCAGTCAATTGGTCCGCATTGTTTTGGAGCAGTATCGGGACCAGCTCTAGCGCAGGGGTGCAATACCCGCTCGTGCCGGCGCACATGCAGGTAACTGAGGGTGGCCCAGCAGCCAGAAACCAGCAAATGGCCCATGCGGCGGATCTGAGTGGAGGGGATCGATGGATCTGCTGTGCCCTGGATTCATCGATGTTCAGCTTGTCCGCCAGCAGTGTCGGGATTGTGGTTAAGACCGAATCCGCTGCCAGGAGCTACCTCGATTATGTCCGAGTTGGCCGGCCGTCACCCGCTCATAATTGGTGCCATGCGCCATAATGGTGCTTCAAACGTCGTCCAATAGAATGCCACGAAGCTCTGCCACGCGTTGCAGGACTGAAGGCTAGAACTCTAGGTGAAGTCGGAAGGACGGCACCAGTACAGGGCCGCGGTCGCGATTGTAGCCAGGATTCACGATATGTTGCAGGCCGGGCGCCACGTACATGCCACGCCAGAGGTGGGCTGTGTAATAGGTTTCGACGATGTTTTCGCGTCCATAGTTGAGCGCGCCGTCCCCGATGAGAAAGCCATTGCCCCCCTTGGCAAGGTAGGTCTGGTGATCCTTGCAAATCGCGTTGGTGACAAAGGCCAAACCCGCGCGATCGTAGCGCCGATGCCAGATTACACCGCTGGCGCCGAAACCGCCCGCGAAGGTTTGATCGACTTCGGTGTAGGCGAACGATTCAGTCTTGCCGTTGTCCCATCCAAAGCGGCCGAACACCGTCAGGTTGCGCGCGAGGTTCTGCTCGAAATTGACGTCGAATCCGTATTTGCGCGTGATATGCCAGGGATGATGAGTGATGTCGGGGACGGGAACAAGACCTTTTTCGAACTGGGCCACGGCCTCGCGATAAATCCCCATATTGGCGTAGTTTGTATAGGCCAACAGACGGACTACACCGGGCTTCTTGGAAATGAACCCGCGACGCAACTCGTATTCGAAGTTCTCTGCGTGCACCTCCCAGGGACGCCACACCAAATCGATTCCGTTGGCGACCTTCGGCATGAGGGCTTCGGCGAAGCGAAATCCCCAATTTCGATCTTCGAAATCAGCAGTGACGCCGACTGTGTAGCCACGCGTATCAGCGGCATAGTCGTAAGCACCGTTATTGTCGATAGTCCAGTTGGCGAACTGGAAGTGGGTATCTGAGCCGACTGAATTTTGGTCGAAGAAATCCACCATGCTGAACTTGCCGAAGCGGATTTCGAGCCGGCGCCGTGGAAGTTCGTCGAATAGCGAAAGAGGGTTGCGCCCGTTTTCGATTTTGTCGCTGCTCAGCGCAAATACCTTGTGAATCATGCCCCGCCCCACATACGGCGCTTTGCTCAGCAGCGGATTCCGCACAATATCCAGATCGGGGGCGCCAGCCACGCCCAAACCAGTGCTCAGTGCGGCTCCTCCAGCTTCTTCGATGTCGACCAGCAGTTCGGTCGAGTTGTTAAGCCGCACTCCGGTGTAGAGCGTCAAAACACGGGATGTTGCCTTTTCATACTTGGGGCTCAAGCTGTTATTACCGCTATAAGGGGCATGGAATGGGGGGTGGGTCTGGAAGATGAAATTCGCCTGACCGGAGAGCCAGAATCGCGTGTCCGGGAAGTGGGGGAACATCGCTTCGACTGGATCGTCGGAGCCGCCAGAGGGAGGGTCGGTAGTCGGCGCGGCTGGGTTTGCGGGCGTTTGTGGGGTCTGCTCAGTGACCGCAATCGCGGGCTGGGAGTGCGAGTTTTGGGCGGGCGCAATGGCGGCGCAGAGCACCATGACGAGGATCACCGGTTTGATCGTAGTCATTCGGGCACCCCATACCAGCCCGTGAATTTGCAGTCTTTGTCTGTCATTGCTTAAATCGGTTCCGCATATCTGGAGTCGGTTAACAGAATGTTAGAGCTCTTGGGTCAGGCACTCGCGAGGCTCCGCTCCCGATCCGTACGCCAGCACACTCGGAGCTGACGATTCCCGTTTTCATCGGTGACCACGACCCCAGTTCAATGCCTGCGGGTCTGTGTTCGGCTCTTTGCTCTTCCTGCCATGACCAGCAAACTTTATAGCAAGGAGCACGCGTGAGCTGCGTCGTCGCCATCGCTGCTTCGGGGCGATCAATGCAGCACATGGTCCTTCCCTCCTTATCATCGTTGTTTTGCGTCCCAGTTGATTGCACGCTCGTGCCGACGCAAAGCGCATAAAGGCTCATGAAGGCCTCGCCGACGAACGCTGTCAGCGGGCGCCAAGATTCGTTCAGCCGATCTGACCTAACCGGAGTCGGTCACCCATCCATAGCTTAGTCCAACGTTGCGGTACTTGAGGTTCACAACGTCTCGATAGTGGACAACACTCAGAATGGTGTCATTCTCACCGGTCACAGGAAGCGCCCCTTAACCCATAGCCAATGAACGCATCCGATGCCTGCTTCATGGTGCTCTGTGGTCGAGGCTGGTGACGGTTTCGACCATCAGGTTCTTCACCAAGTGTCATGCTCCGCCATGAACAATTCCTTGATGTCGATCACTCCCAGGACTTTCGTTCACGATATGGAAGCCATGGATCTCGCGGCTTCCCAGAATTCTCCTCGCGCCTGCTTGACGGTCATGTCGAGCGGACACCAAGCCGAGAGCCCCGTCTTGAACGTGTTCACTGCACCTGCATTCGCCCTGCAACTGATGTGTCACCCGGAGTTGCGATGGGTTCTCCGAAGAATGAGATCAGGGGCGGGTCGAAATCATATGCTTTTTCGCATACGCGGCAGCGACATGAGGCAGGTTTTCGAATCAGGCACTTACGACTCAAATTGAGTTGACAATTTTGACACAAACAACAAGGCCGTTAGGATAATAAGATCGATTGGCGAAGAGTTTACAGTACCCACTTTTGTTCACGGAAGAAATCAATGATACGGACCCAGCGAATGCCGAGATCAGCGCAAACTGTGATGACAGTGAGTTTTCGCGCTTGTGCCACTGCAATAACGAAGGGGTCTCCCACCGATCTTCCTCTCTTCGTGTCTACCAGACGGGGATAGCGCCGCATGATATCGCGCACTTGTGCCTCGATCTCCTCGTCTAGGTTGATCAGCATCTCGGGTCGTGCCTTGGTCCACTTATGCGCGCCATCATCTTTCTTTTCAAGTTCAACCGCCTGCTACGAAGGAAGCAGAAGCCGTGAACAACAATCTGGACGGAACGGGAGTCTTGTTGCATCTGAATGTCATGAAATTGTAATGGTTGCAGGATCTAACCGAATCATGTTGGAGCAGATCAGATCAAGCCGCCTGATTTGTAAGTGCCTGGAAAGTAATGTAGAGCGGAAAGTTTTCATAACGGTGCAGGTCCAGGTGTTAGCCCGTACAACTGTTTAGCAGAGAAACTTCACCAAGTGGACGCGCAATACCCGCGAAATTGCCGTAATCCAGTAATCCTTCGCTGGAAACTGGACCGGAGAGAATGGCCCGCTGACCTCTTCAGAGGCACTTTCGTGTGCTTTTCTCCAGAGACGAAATCGGCAGTCCGGTTTCGACCTGCGCTGATGAGCGAAGGTGTGGCGATCGAAAACCGAACAATTGCGAGAAGGGCAGCTGACTTTCCCCAACGGGCCGCTTAGGAAATTGCCTCGATTGTCCAACTCTTGGTCCGTCGACTCGACTTGGTTATGTGATGGGCTGTTCAGGAAAACTGAAATCCACGATAGGCCGACGAAATCGGCAGTCCGGTTCTAATTCTTCGGTGGGCGAATGTGTCGCGATCACAAAGCGAACATTGGGCGAAATGTGTAAACTTGACATCTTCCGGCAGGTGTGGCCGAGGTACGTCGATGGCTGGGACCGAGGCAACCGTTTGCGTTGTTGGAGATACTCCGCACGACGTGCGGGCTGCCAGGGGCGCGGGCGGACGAGTGATCGCGATGGGAACCGGGATCTTCAAGGTTGAGGATCTGGCCTGCCATGGGCCAGACACTACCATTGGCTCCTGTGGCGAGCTTTTGAGCCTCCTCGGACCCCTTCATCCCTTAAAACCAAAGATACTGAGCCTGCAAGAATCCAGGTTTCGCGCGTTCCAATCCCGGATACAATCATGGCGATGCCGGGTTGGCGATCCATTCTCTTAGTGTTGATGGCTGTGTCGGGCGTCTGGGCTGCCGACCAGCCGGCCCCTGTTCCTGCGCCGATAAGCTGCGCGAACGGCATCCCCGAGAGTCCATGGTGTGTGGTCAGCCCCAACGATCGCGTGGAGGCGAAAAGCGCCTTCAAACGGGGGATGAAGCTGCAGAAGGACAAGCACCTGGACGAGGCTTTGGTCGAGTCCGAAAAAGCGGCCAATCTGGTCCCGCAAGACGTCCAGTATGTAACCCTCCGCGAAATGATCCGCCAGCAAATGGTGTTCGATCACGTGCAGCGGGGCAATGCTGCACTGGCGACCGGACAGCAGGTCCAGGCGTTAGGAGAGTTTCGCACTGCGCTGAACCTCGACCCGACCAACGATTTCGCCCGGCAGCGGTTGAACGAAGCGGTTGGGAGCAAGGCTCCGACACAGCGAGCGCCGCGCCTGGTGGAGTCCTCGGACGTGGTCCGGGTTTCTCCAAGGGAACAGCTGCAGACCTTTCACTTCCGTGGAGACTCGCGCATACTTTTGACCCAGGTCGCAGCCGCCTATGGAGTGGTAGCCACCTTCGATGATTCGGTCGTAACCCGCCGCGTTCGTTTCGATGTCGAGAATGTAGGCTTCTTCACCGCGATGCGATTGGCGGGCGCGGTTACTAAGACGTTCTGGGCTCCCCTGGAAGCAACGCAGATTCTGGTTGCCGCCGACTCCACTGAGAATCATCGGCTGTTGGACCGCATGGGCCTCCGGACGTTCTACGTGCCGGATATTGGGTCGCAGCAGGAGTTGACTGACCTGGTGAACGTGTTGCGGACTCTGTTCGAGATCAAGTTTGTCTCGTCGAATTCGCAATCCAGTACGATCACCGTGCGCGCGCCGCAGAATGTGCTGGATGCCGCAACCCGCTTACTGGAAGGGTTGGGTTCCGCACATCCGGAGGTGATGCTGGACGTGAAGATCTACCAGATCAGCCATACTCTGATCTACAACTTCGGGATGCACACTCCGTACCAATTCAATCTTTACAACATTCCGATTGCCGCTTTGGGAGGACTCACATTGGCGGGCGGCAAAAGTGTTCAGGATCTGATCAACCAACTTATTGCCAGCGGCGGCATCAATCAGGCGAACAGTACGGCACTGTCGGCGTTGCTGGCGCCGTTGGGAGGAAACGCAGCGTCTATCTCCAGCCAGCCACTGGCGACATTCGGAGGCGGCCAAACGCTGTTCGGCGTCAGTCTGGGCACCCTCAGCGCGACCCTGTCGATGAACCAATCGTGGGTGCAGTCACTCCAGCACGTGACGATTCGGGCCGAGCAAGGAAAAGATGCCACGATCAACCTGGGATCACGGTACCCGATCATCAATGCAAGTTTCGCTCCGATCTTTAACACGAGCGCGATCTCACAGGCCATCCAGAACAATTCCTTCATCGCGCCGGTGCCCTCGTTCACTTACGAGGACATCGGGATCAACCTGAAAGTGAAGCCGGTGGTTCACGGCGAGACGGATGTGAGCCTGAATGTTGAACTGAAGGTGCGCGCTTTGACCGGAGCGAGCGCCAATGGTGTGCCGGTCATCGGGAATCGCGAATACACCGGAAGCATCAACTTGAAGAACGAGCAGGCTGCCGTAGTGGCGGGGCAGATTTCGAAGACCGAGCAGCGAAGTCTAAACGGGATTCCGGGAATCAGCCGGGTGCCGGTGTTCAGCAGCGTGCTCGCCACCAATACCAGAGAGAAGGACGAGGATGAACTCCTGGTGGTCATCACGCCGCACATTATCAGCATCGCCGACACTCCCAGTTCCGAGATTTGGATGACTGGGATGAAGTGAGCGCCCTTCGACCGAGCTGCGGGCTGGCGATTGTGTGAGTACGCGTGGGCTTGATTCTTACACCCCCCTTCGACTCCTCCTGGTTGCACTTGAAGTCTCCGCAGGCTGCCTCGCGGCTGGGGAACAGCGATTGGAGCCAACAACCGCGCACCCGACGGCTGCCCTGTGTGCTCCGGTCGTCCCGGATGCGGATTCACTGCTTGGCGGCGAACTCCACGATTCCCTTCAGCAAGTCTGGGGGGCCTGGGTCACGTTGCCGATGCGGCGGTGCCGTTGATGAAGAGGGTCGGGGTTCCGGATACGCCTACGGATTGACCTAGCGTGACGGACTGGTCGACCCTCGTTTGGTGCCGGACTTGGCGGCGCAGACTGCGACATCCGCGCCCTTGACTCCAGCCTTGTCGGCGATCGCGGTCAACTTCTCCTCCACTTGGCCATTGAAGCGCTACGCAAAGTCCTGATGACCAACTGAAAGCATAATCCAAAAAGAACCTCGTGCAGTCGAGGCTCTTTTCTGTTTGTGCTGGAAGTTGCGCCATGTGCCGGCCGTCAATGACGCCATCCGACGGCTCCACATCCAAAAACTCCAAGAACGCAGAACCAGCAAAACCGAATAAGAGGCGGGATCAACTTTAGAGCCCGCCACCGGACATGCAGGGAGAAAAATTTCATCAGGAAAAAGGGGAGTTGAACCGGAATAGCCGTCACGGACCAATCGTGAAGGAAACTGCATTCGAGCCCTTGCCGCTGCACATAGTGATGGTGCCCATCCCTATCGCACCCGAAACAGAGGTTGTGCTTGTCGCCGGCGGATTGGACACAAAGACAAGCACCATTCCGGGCTGTGCGATATCTGCCGACGTGACCGCCCCTTTCAATTGGTGACTACTAACGAACGTCGTTAGGCGCAAGGAGCCGTTCCAGCTCACCGACGAGTCGTGACGAAAGTCGCCGCCATTGACCGTCAACACGAACCGATTGCCTCCAGCAGTTGTGTTGTTGGGCGAAATGGAGCTGACAAAGGGTGGCGGGGAGCAGACACCGCAGGATGAGCAGACCAGCGCCACGGATATGATAAGCAGACATAGGCGAGACGATCTTACTCGTGTGGGAAAGTTCGGGCGCGGCGCGGACCGCATCTGC
>CATPBJ010000063.1 GCA_955652395.1 uncultured Terriglobales bacterium
GCGGTAAACCTATTCCACATGCGCGGCGGCAGGGTGCTCGACCGGCGAGAGTTCTTCTGGGAAGATCTGCCGGAGATGGCCACGGACCACGGAGGGGCGGGTGTCTTCACCCGCCCAGCTGAGCAAGGCTCAGCAGATCAGCCGGAGCCCATGGGGGGTGACGATGCCAGTCGTCCCGTCGAGTCGTTTCATCCCGGCGAATTCCTTTCTGCGTTACTGAAGCAGCTTTACATTGGCCAGCCTTACGTTCCGCGGAACATTTACGTTCCGGTAGATTTTGACGACCGCGAGGCGTTAGCTGATCTGCTCTCGGAGCAAGTGGCGGGCGAGGGCGCCCGCCCCACACGGGTCAATATTCTGGTACCTCAGCGCGGGGACAAGCGAGCGCTTCTCGACCTGGCCGGCAACAATGCCAAGCAGTCTTACGACCAGCGATTCCGGGTGATGAAGCCGAACGCCAAAGCGATCCAGGAGGCGTTGCAGGATGCCTTGGGGTTGCCCGAACTGCCGCGGCGCATCGAGTGTTTCGACATTTCTCACATCCAGGGAGCGGAGACTGTGGCGTCCATGGTGGTGTGGGGAGACGGCCAGATGAAGAAGTCGGACTACCGAAAATTCATCATCCGCGACGTAATTGGCGTGGACGATTTTGCCTCCATGCGGGAGGTGGTCACGCGCCGCTACAAGCGTATTCAGGAAGAGAAAAGGAATATGCCCAGCTTGGTGCTGATCGATGGCGGCCTGGGTCAGTTACATGCTGCTGCCGAGGCACTCGAAGGGCTTGAGATCATCAACCAGCCGCTAGCGGCGATCGCCAAGCGCGAAGAGATTATCTACGTCTATGGTCAGGAGAACGAACCGGTCGCACTCGATCATCACTCGCCCATACTGCATCTCGTGCAACTGATCCGTGACGAAGCCCACCGCTTTGCGGTCACCTTCCATCGCAAGCGGCGCCAGATGCGCGACCGTTCCACCGAACTGCGGGAAATCCCCGGCGTGGGGGAGAGCACAACTCGGCGGTTGCTGCAGCATTTTGGCAGCGTGCAGGCCATCAAGCAGGCGGATTCGGCGGCGCTTTCATCCGTGGTCACACGCTCTCAGGCGGAGGCCATTCTGGATCACTTCAAGAAACAGGAGCACGCGCAATAAGCGGAAGACACGGTAATAACAATTTACCGCTGAGATCGCCAAGGACACAAAGACACCCCTGCGGTCGGCCGGATCGAAGGGTCGCTGCAGCCAATCGGCTCCGCTTCAAGAAAACAGGACAGCGTGCCATATACTGCAGCCATACGCCGTGTAAGGAACTCCACCATGAGACTGGGCGCTTGCTTGCTGATCGTAGTTTGCATGACGGTCTTGTTCGTCCGGGCGCAAGACGACTCCGAATCCGCGGTGCGGTCGAAAATCATCGCGCTGGAGAAGGCCTGGAACCAGGCATACAAGGCTGGGGACATTCGCGCGCTCGATTCAATCCTCGACAACGAGATCGTGCTGATCAATGATGATGGCTCCGTCCAGAGCAAGGCCGAGTTTCTGGGGAGCGTAAAGACCACCAGCAACAATTCTCAGGAGCAGCAGGTCTCGCCGGAATCGATGAGCGTGCATGTGTTTGGCAATACCGCGATCTCTACCGGAGTATTTCGAGCCAAGGGAGTCGAGGGAGGCAAGAGTTACGTGCGGCGAGAGCGCTTTGTCGATACCTGGATTTACAAGAGCGGGAAATGGGTGTGCATCGCCAGCAATGCGACGCCCGTTCTGCATTGACAAAAGATAGGCTTCGATGTGGGCGCGGCGTCACGCCGGTGCATCAATGCCGGAAACACCGCCGAGCTTCGCTCGGCCGCACGAGAGAGGACGCTCGCGCCCACATCGATTCTGGGGCTACTCAGAATCCCGATTTGCAATCGTCACCCGGAACACAGGCTTGGCCTTCTCGGACTGTTCCATCTCGTATGTCTGCTCGGTCTTGGCAGGGTCGTAATCTCGCCAGAGCCAGATCATCTCTTCTGGGAATTCAGCTGCGCCCTGGCCGGGGTTATGCGTACCCTTGCCGAAACTGAAGTGAAAATCGTAGGCCTTCAGTTTCAGTGCATTGGCCATGCGAATATTGGCGAGCGGCCAGCTTCCATATCGATCCATCTCCACATCTTCGGATCCATCCTGCAGCCATGCCCGAAGGTTGCGTCTGGATTCGCGTAGAACTTTCTCGGGATAGTCCTGGCCTCCGTCCGGAACACTGGGGTCTTCCTTCCACTGGATGCTGGTGAAGCTGCCAATCCAGGAAATCACACGACTGAACCGGTCAGGCATCTGCCAGGCGGCATTGAAGGAGCAGATACCTCCCGACGACAAGCCAGTGATCGCCCAGCTGTACGCGTCCTTGCGGATGTTGTAGCGGGCCTGGACATCGGCTAGAACTTCATCCCGCAGAAAACGGGCATAGCGGTCGCTCACGGTGTCATACAGCGTACTGCGCATGGAATCTTTAAGAGTGCGGTGCCACTTGTCCGAGTACGCCTTCACGAAATTGTAGGTCGGGGTGCCGGGGGAGTCGGTGATGTCCCCGGGATTAATGAACACGGCGATCATCACCGGAATTTTTTTTTGCGCAATCAGGTTATCGAGAACATTGAGCGTTGGATTATTTCCATCTCGGTTCGTGTACCCGCCGCCATCCTGGAAGACCGTCAGGGCCGCCGGGACTTTCGGATCATATTGCGGAGGCACGTAGATCCAATATTCGCTCTTCATGCCGTCATATATCTTGCTGGTGTGGACGATCTTCTCAGAGAGCGTGCCAGATGGAACCCCGGGTTGCAGATAGGAAGGAGGGGCGAACGCCGGCATATCCAGCTTGCCGCCGAACTTCGTGCCGTTGATCATGTAGTGGAAGGAGTGCAACCGGCCCACGGGTTCGACATGTGCCGCCGCGTACCAAAGATCTGAGCCGGGGAGAGGCTGCATTCGCGGCCCGGGAGCATCGTCAATGACAAGCGATGGCTGCGACGGCGCCTGCGTGGCAAAAAAGAAGTCCGGGCCATGACCGGCCCAGGCGGCTCCTTCCTTCAAGTCCTTGGCGTCGAAGCTGCTTGTGATGCCGTCTCGCAGCCCCGTGCCGGTAGACTTCGCCAGATCGATCAACTGCGGCGCAGACATCTTGTCCGCCGCGGTTGCCGGGACGGCGACACAAAGTAACAGCAAAGAAACTTTCCACATGGAGTAAACAGGATTCATGAGTATCCAACCTCAGTCGATGATCGCCTGATAAGCCATTACTTTGACTTCGCTGTCGAGAGTCAAGCCTCCGGTGGGATGCAGTTGCCCCATAAAGATCACGATCATCTGTTCCTTCGGATCGAGCGTGAATGTGGTGTAGAAGAAACCTCCCCAGTTGTATTCCCCGGCCGAGCCCAGTTCGGAAAGCGGCGCTTTGACGCCGTCAATGCCAAAGCCCAGTCCGAATGCCTGGTCGGGACCGATCTTTCCCAATTGATCGTGAGTCATGAGTTCTACAGACTTCGGACTTAAGAGCTCAGTGTTGCCGAGCTTACCTCCGTCCAGCATCATCTGGCAGAAACGCAGGTAGTCCGCTGCTGTGGAGGTAAGCCCTCCGCCTCCGGAAAATAATTTTTTGGGACCGCGGTAAGGGTAGTCGGCGGAATAGACCATCGATCCTTCCGTGATCGGAGTATCTGGAAAGCGATTCAGTCCCTTCCCCTCGTAGTAGGTGTACGCCACCGCGAGGCGATCCAGTTTGTTTTCGGGCGGATAAAAATACGTGTCCTTCATGCCCAGCGGTTCGAAGATCCGGACTCGAAAGAATTCGTCCAAGGGCTTGCCGGAAACCACTTCCACCAGGCGGCCGAGCACGTCCACACCCAGGCTGTACTCCCAGCGTTCACCCGGATTGAAGAGCAATGGCAGGCTCGCCAGATGCTTGACGCTGTCCTCAATCGTACCGTCGTACGGCAGGATCCCATGTGCCACATTTGCATTCTTGTACATGGGGCCAAGATCGGCATTCCAGTTGTAAGTGAGTCCCGACGTGTGCCGCAATAGGTCTCGAATCGTGATCTCCCTGGTGGCAGGAATCATGTAAGGGTCGCCCTTTGCTGGTTTGACCAGAACTTTCGGGTTCTTGAACTCGGGCAA
>CATPBJ010000064.1 GCA_955652395.1 uncultured Terriglobales bacterium
GGGAATATTCGCTTTGTGTTCGCCATAGCTATGATATTATTTCCCCCGACCATGGCACGGCGTCCTCGACCTTCAGACGAAGTGCTGACCCGAAAAGATCTGGCAGAGTTGCAGCGTCGGCTCTCGATGATGAGCGTCACCGCAGTGCAGGACTTCTACCGGAGCGCACATATGGTCTGTCGCATCGGGCCGGGGCATTTCCCGAGCGCGAGGGCGATCCAGGAGCTCGTCCAGGCATGGAAGCAGATGAGGAAGTGGCGCTGACACCTACGTACGAGGGATTTGCTGTGAAGAGAGACCGTTCTGAAATTGGGGAGTCAGGATGAACGGCGCCAGCTCCCTCCGTCGCGAACTGTGCCAGCGAGCCCAACAATATGCCCGAACTTACGCTTTGCCACACTGCCTGAGCTATGGCGAGGCCCCCACAGTCTGCTTTGAGCGTTACGAAGACGATTCGCGGCACGGGAATTTCCTGCCCTCCACCTACGAGGCCATCCTCAGGAACTCAAACTGGACACATCGTCTACAAAAGGTCCACGCTCAAGGTCGCAAGTCTCTGCCTCCCATCGAGTACAACACTCGGCGAGAACTCGATTCCTGTACCAGTTCCGACGCTCTGTTGATGAATGTCTTCTGTTGTCCCCGTGCATTCAACGACGGACGCGTGTACTCGATGCTTAATGTGAAACCAGCGGCGAAACCAGAGTTTGGATTCCGGGCACGGGTTCCGCTGACAAAGGGAAAGTATGATCGCACCGAAGTGGACATGCGACTGGGCGACCTCCTAGTCGAGGCGAAGCTGACGGAAAGTGACTTTCAACGAGCTCCTCAAGCGGTCATCAACGCCTACCGTGATTTTCACGAGGTATTCAGCTGGGAGGATTTGCCGCAGACACCGAACGACTACTTCTCATATCAGTTGGTGCGGAACATCCTGGCCGCTCACGCCAGCAGTTGCTCGTTTTGTCTGCTTACGGACGCGAGGAGGGTCGACCTGATCGAGGCATGGTACACAGTTATCCGGTGCGTCTGCCCGATCGAACTGCGATTGCGTTGCCGAGTCCTGACTTGGCAAGAGCTGGCGAAGGTGCTGCCCAGAACCTTACGGGGATTTCTGGCAGAGAAATATGGGATCGAATAGCATCGAGCGATTTGATGGCGTCGCGAGCGCGGAGGTAAGGCATAGTGCCTAAACAAAGCAAGCCGGTTCGACCGGCAAAAGCAAAACCTCAGTCCGAATCGCTCAAAGGCTGGCAGCAAATAGCGAGCTTCTTAAGTCAGCCAATTTCGGTAGCCCAGCGCTGGCAGAAATCGGGCATGCCGGTCGAGCGAGAAGGGCGGAACGTCGTTGCGTCCCCTGAAGCGTTGACCCGGTGGGTTGGCACCGAGGCGGGCAAGAGTGAGCCCGTTCATATTGCGAGCGAAGGCGAGGATTTGATTGCGGATTTGAAGCAAGGCCTTTCCTATGCTCGACGACAGCGGAAGACTCGGAGTTCCTGAGTCAGAGGCGTGAAGTAATTTGCACGCAAAGTGCAGGATCCTGCGACTGCAAGGTTGCGTCGGTCTCCCAACTCCAACAGCGTCACAGCGTCCGCTCAAATACCACAGTGGCATCAAAGGTGCGTTGCTAGTCTGCAGGCACGAAGCGGTGACTCGTGCCAACCTCCCCCCCATCTTTCGGGAGGTCACTTTTTGTGCGTCGTGAAGACCTACTGAAGCCCGATGCAATGAGCGAGGTCATACTCCTGGGCGCGGGCGCGCTAGTCTTCGCGATCCTGATTCTGATCCTTGTCATAGTGCTGACTCAAGCCTCTGCCCCGGTTTGAAGACGAAGCCCCGCGTTCGTTCCGCGATCATGCTAGCGATTAGCTGCCATCCTGACGCTTGCACTTGTGTTCAGTGAATTGGACTCGGAGACTCTCCTGCACATCGGCAACCCTTTTCAGGGCCGTCATAGGAATGTTAAACAAGCGATACAAAAAGTGCAGACTCCCACGGCAAGGGTCGTGCCGAGCCACTTGACGACTCGAAGATTACGCTTCTCCATAATGGCCACCTTCCACAGACCGGATGCTAGTTTAGTTAGTCAAAATAGGCGTGTTTGAGCTGGCAAGTCATCACGTTCCACGGCCTTCGCGCAATCCGCATCGTCATTCTGGACTTGATTGACCCTTGGGCTCACCGGATAGCGCCTCATCAGCACAGGGCGAAAGGTCTCAGCATCTCCGAGACGGAGCAGTGCTTCTGACTGGGTCCAACCACAGATTGAAGGCGTTAGGATTGAGAATTGCCGGCATTCGGTCGTGAATGTCAGCCAAGAGAGAATTTGGGGTGGTCGTCAGGATGGTACAACTTTCAAACAGCTCTCCGCGCGGGTTTGTCCACAGACGCCCAAAAGGCGAAGATTTGTCCGTCATTCACCTCGAAACAGTACGGCTGCTTTGTCTTGCCATTTTTCCGTCACTCGTAGAATCCGTCTGCCGGAATCAGACACCGGCGAGATTTCAACGCATCGCTGTATGTAGGCGTGGTGGTCGCTGTTCCCGATCTTGCATTTATCATCCGAGCACCGATTGAAGGGTCACTCGCCCATGATGGAATCAGCCCCCAATGGGCTGGGGACACCTGCGGATGGGTTCTGTCGGACGCTGGCGGATGACAGAGACTGGCTGAGTTGGGGCGATGTAGTAGCGAGGCCCCCAATCATCCCCATCTCCTGAGGATCCGAAATCCTCCTCGACAAGCTGCTTTCTCCGCGACAGCCGGTAACGCCCGCACTTGAAAACAATCTAAGCCAGTCCCACGATTCCCAGCGTCTTCTAAAGCAGCGTTTTCCTCTTGGCTGTACAAATCTTAGTGTCGTAAGACTACGCCCAGCTTTCCGTTGTCACGATGTTCCCAGGATTCAGCAGGGGACGAGGTCAGTGTTGCCCGTCGTGGTTTAGAGCCACCCAATATGCCCGATGCGCCGCCGGAACTCTTTGCCATCCTTCGGCTCGCCTCCACTATTTCCAGCGAATGCTCCGTTTGCCACGAAGTCGTAATGGTTAGAAGTGTCGGAACCGAAACTCCGGAGGAGCTGATCCGCCTGCTTAGGGAGGCGTTCTTGAAGCACATTCGTAAAAAGCATTCGCCACCGTCGTAAACTGTCTGCAAGAAGATCGGGCATCCGCGCCGAGCGCGTGATTCCGCTCATAGCAAGATTCTTGCCGTCAGTTTTGCTTAAGCGGTATGCTTCTTACTCTTTTTGATTGCCTCGATTTCAGGGCCTTTCTTGGGCACCCTATTTGCTGCGGAGTTTCTAGCAGTTGGCAGAAAAATCGGTCGGAAGTGACGCCGCATGCAGACGTGACATCTCACAAGTCGGAGCAAGAATAGGACAGCCATCTTTTGCAACAGAGTCGTGGGAGCAGTGCGATAAATCTTAGAGCACCCGCAATACGGACAATTCTTTGAGCTAATTTGTCGCACGTTGCCTATATTGTCTCATCGTCGATCCAAGATTAGGCGGCTTTTTTGATCGAATCGCCCTCCATTTGGCGTATCTCGCCTGTTGAGGCGCTGCGACCCTGACTCGAAAAGAGACCGATTCTGAATCCGGGCGAGCGCGGACGGGTTGGGCCCTCGCGTCTGGTTGCTCGGATGGCCCATTTTGTTCAACGGGGAATTGCTTCGATGCGCCTCATCAGGCTTTTTTCAGCAAGCGCGTAATCCAGACCAAAATCACCGCTCCAACAAATGCCACAATGATGGAGCCAATCATACCGCCGCCGGGCCAGATCCCCAACATCCCGAAGACCCAGCCGCCTAAAACCCCGCCGAGGATGCCGAGAATGATGTCTACGAGTACGCCGTAGCCACCACCTTTCATGACCTGGCCAGCAAGCCAACCAGCGATCAGTCCAACCACAATCCATGCGAGGAATCCCATGTCGACGCTCCTTGAGTCCGCTTTAACAGACCGACCGACAATTTACACCTGGCTCCGTCCATACTCAAGTCCTAGCAATCTGGCGCTGAATTGCGGGCTGAGCTAGAGCGAAGTCTGGTCGCCAAGCGAGTGAGGGCAGGTCTGCGAAACGCCAGAGCCAAAGGTAAGCGCCTGGGTCGGCCTGGCGTCGATGTAGAAGTCGTGCGGGACAACTTGACCGGTAAGATTGGCAGCATCTCGGCGCCCCTGGAAGTAAAGTAGTTTCTGGTTCCACGAGAGATCGGCGATCATTGCAGTTTGTTTACCCGCCCACACCACTCGGAACCTCCCAGCCGGATAATCCGTCACGGCGGTCCTAAAATGTGCCGACCAGGAAAGCAAAAAGGAGGCTCTCTCGGGCCTCCTTGTATCTTACTTACTCCCCGTGTTCCAGAAGATGAACTTCGCGGAAGAATCCTCCCGGTCCCATTTTGAAGGCTCGCCCACTCGGCTGCCGCAAGTCAACCGAAGCCCGGGCCGCCCTCAAGAGGCTAATGCGGTAAGGCGGCGGAACTCCTCCGCTCTCCCTCTGTCAAGAGCGCGGGCGCTCCTCAGCCTTACTCGGCCTCTGGAAAGGCGCCGATCCCGCCAGTGCCATTCTGATAGAGGTCAAAGCGGGGTACACGAAACTAAAAAAGAGTTAGGGACCTTTCCCGCGGAGATTCCGATCGAAAACCTGCGACGCTGGTTTGACAAGCAGGAATGGAAGCCCGGAACCTATAACCGATACAAGTCCACTCTGTCGCTGACTTATCGATTGGCGATCCGGAAAAGCGAGCACGAACCCGGCGAGGCTTCTCAAGCGTAAACCTGCGGATAACGGTCGCGTGCGCTTCCTCAATCACTTGAATGGAGTGCCAGGTTACAAACCGCGTCGCCAGGATGGGACCTCACCACAGGATGGGGAACTCCTAAGCTTGGCAAACTCCTCTCCAAGCTGGGCAGAGAAGAGTAACAAAACCGAGCTTATCGCACGTGGTATGAAGCCGAGCGCGAGTGTTGGTGGCCAACGTGGTCGAGCTGCTGCTAGTTAAGACGAACGCCTCTCGTCTCTTCAGGCGGTCTTTTTATCCCCCTTGACCTTTGCGCATCTCGCCCGTTGACCTGCTGCATCTTGCGACGATGATTGTACTTTGCAATTTCATCGTATTTCTTAAACTCATCGCAAGGCTTGATCTATACCCTCATCTGACAGGCCAACGCCGGTCTTCTCTCATAATCTGCTCGGTCCATCGAACGGCGTGCGCTTTTGCGTTGAACGTAGCGGGAACCCGCGTGCCAGATGGTGTTTTCGCTACGCAAGGAGCGACCCGTAATCTCCGACCCAGGGCAATTGAGCTTAGTTGTTGACAGTCATGAACTCCGAGTTGACGGCCCTCTTTCCGGTAATGCCTTCTAGTTCAGCCAATATGCCTCGATAGTCGTTCTTGTCGCACTGTACTGCAAGACCGCGTTTTTGATCGCCACTAGCCCAGGTCAAGCCGACGCTTCCGACATCTTGTCCGTAGCTGATCTTAGTTATCGTGGAGGACGGTATTTTGACTAGTTCGATGTTGTTTTTCACGAACCGAACCTTGTTTGCATCGATATACATCTTCAAGCTGGTCCCGGCGTTGGTATCAGGCAACGAGCCGCTGTCATATTTGACGTTGTAACCGTTGTCTCCAGCAATGAGCGCAAGAATAATTACGAAGCAAAGACCAGCAGCAAGCTGAGCTTTCATATTGTCTCCGTTTCCGAGGACAGACTTGGAACCGGCGCAGAGGCAGTTACGACAACATGGCAGGGTGACCAAGCAGTGTCAATTTCATAGGCTGGAAAGACTCTAGGTCGGCAACACCAGGGGTAGTTGAATGCTGGGGTCAACCACAAGCCATACTTGCTGAAAGTTCGGGGTTGTTCCAATTGCGCAGGGTCGCAAGCCCGGCAAGCGAACGATGTCAGCATCGGCCCTCAAAACACCAACCATCTAATTGCGCTCGGCGACCTGATGATGCGCTGCAATTGGGTTAAGCGCCAGAAGTTACGCCAACGAACTTTTGACGCACGTACAACTCCTCGGCTTTCATTGACTTGCCTGTGTCACAGACGTAAGCCAGTCGAGCTTGGGGCTTCCTGCGAAATTTGTTCGTGTCGAAGTCAGCACCCATCCGTTTCCGCAGAGCGGATGTTGACTATAACGGTCATTTTCCCAGCCTCAAAATGAATCTTGGTGGCACACTTCTTGATATGCTGCACGAGTTTGCGTTTGTCTTTCTCCGACTTCTGCATCTGGCCTCCCAGGGGGGAAGGAAAGGTTGGTGGATGAAAATGTCGACTCGGAGCTGATAGGGCCGGGGGGAAGGGGGAAAGGCGAGTACGTAGAGTCCAACAACGCGTCACTTGTCAAGACAGGAGGGTGCTAGAAGCCCGAGTCCAGCGACGGGTGGTCTGATGTACCGTAAAACCACGCCGCCTCCGACTACCATTGGCCGCGAATCATGTAGCCCAGTCGCACCTTGTCTCCGACCGTTCGGTTAGAGAGTTCTGCCGCTAGTTCCATCGGAGTCCTCACGCGCTTGCAACAGGCCGCACCTCGCCCGGGTCCCGCCCGCCCCGCTAATCTAGTGCGCTCGCTTCAGCGCTTTGCGGTAGTCGTCGGCGGTGGTGCGATAGCAGGGTAATTTGTCCTTACTGGACTGTGAAGTTACAGGTGGGGGTTGGCCGTGCGTTTGTGCGGACTCAGGCCAGGTCATGCTCAGCAGGCTCTCGTCGCAACTCGGGTCTCTTGTGACGCGAAGTCTAAAGGTTTTTGAGTTGTTCAGTTCGTACTCAGTAAGCCCTCGCTGATAAGGAAGAAAAATGTAAACCAGCTTTATGAGCTGGGTCGCGTGGTCGTTGACGGACCTTTCGGCGACGAAAGCTTCGTAGTTGGAAAAATAAGAGCTACTCGGCAAGGCTAGGGCCAGTTGGATCACGCGTAGAGCCAACACTCGCGTCGTCCCACCCGGATCATCGACCACCTCTGTAGGTGGCGGAATCGCGGCACGGAGGATTGGCGTCGGCTGTTGTCCATGTGGGGCAGTATTGCCTGCTGGGTCGGAGACCAGACCGGCTACAGTTTCATGGCCCGCAGAGGTCGACATTGAGCCTCCGTTTCCTGTGCGGGTTCCCACACTCTGCACTGAACCCGAGGAACTCTGAGAGCCTGCACCGGACAACGTATTCGCGCCGCCAACTCTGGTCCGCTCTCCCCGATTTGCCATTTCCGGTGCCGGCAACGCTTGCACACCCATGCCGGCGAGGGAGTTTCCTCCACGGCTGCCGCCGAGAACTTCTGAACGCGGAATCAACGGAGGTGGCGGCACAACCTGCACTCCCGCACCGGTCAGGGAATCTCCGCCATCTACGGCAAGGATTGATGCATGGCCAACAGATGGAGGTGGTGGCACTATTTCCACACCGATGACCGAGTTCCCGATGCCGCTGCCGAGAAACACCCGACTACTGATCGACGGCGGGGGTGGCACGACGGCAGTGCCCGAGCCGCCGAGAGTCCCATTCGCCATTCCCCGACCGGTGCGCTGCTCATGCGTCGGCAACCTTGGCGAAGGTGGAACTACCACTGAGGGGCCAATGTCAATGTCCCCACTCCCACGCGCGCGGATAGAACCCTGAAGCGCAGGCGCGGGCGCGACGACTGTAATCGGCACAGTGATCCTAAGTCCAAGGCGAACGCCCCCAGCCTGCGGCGGAGGAGCGACCACAGACGCCTGAGGCAATGCAAATGTTCGCCACGAGAACTGGTTCATGTCTCGTCGCGCCGTTGCCAAGAGCGGCGCTGCGGAAATTTCCTGTTTCAAGGATGTGATCCTACTTGGTGCGGCTCCGCTGACCCTGACGGTGAGCGGGGCCATGACGGGCTGACTGCGCTCCGCCGTCAAGTGGATGATAGGCAGACGCGGCACTGCAGTGTGGTCGGGGGGCAGTCGTCGACCCTGCCTGACTCCGCGACCCGGAAATGATTCGATAGGCGAATCGTAAGTGAGTCGCGCGTGGCTTAAGGCTGTCCTTGCTTGTTGCAATGGGTATCGTTGGCGCTCCCACCTTGAAGACCAGGTCCAGAGAGTCAGGAGCAAGGGCACGGCGGCCAGGTGCCAAGCCATGGATTCCAGCACTACTGTCCAGCGCACTCCGGTGCGAATATAGAAAGGCCTGGGGAAAAGAACGGGGCGCGACGCCAGAAACAGAGGTGGTTCAGTCGGGGGCAATAGCAAGTCGGCAAGGTTGCGGAAGAAGACACGGTAGGCCGGTTCCAGCTCCACCAGCAGCAGAAGGCGGAGTTCAACCTTCGGGTAAACCGCTGGATCTGAACTCCGAAGCGCCAAGCCTTGGTTCATGGAAGACACGCGGCGGACGGGAAGAAAATTGGCTCCCATTATAGACACGGTCGGCCAAAAATAAGCGCCTTGCGGGAACTATTGCTTTAAGCGGCAGGTATGTGAAAACCGAGCGTGGGATTGCCACCAAAACTCGTTGCGGGCAGTACTGTGGATGCCCGGAAATAAGCGCGTTGCTGTCGCCCAGAAGCACTACGGTGTAACAAGGGTTGAATCTGCAGCACAGTCGCAGGTGGCAGGTCCTTGAGGAACACCCCTCCCTCGATTTCCGACCGAACAATGTTGCGATTCACTTCATCGCTGAGGTTGGCGTGGGGTCGGAATAAACGTGGGCATGTCATGAGATCAAGCGGCCTTCGTAATTTTGTAACGGTCACAGATTTCGTTCGCAGCTTCCCACACACAGTCGAACTCGCTCAAACGGGGAGCTACGATGCGCAGGGTCACCTCACGAATGATCTGCTCTAACTCCCGATCATATTGTACCAACGGAGACATGTGCGCTCTTGGCGTGTCCGGGCTTGCAACCGGGCTGCCGCATTGCATGGAAGCAGGTTCGCTCCCATGTGCTCTGCGTTGACGTTTCGTCACCGCCGTTACAACAGCAAAGCAACGACCTCTTGGAAAGCTGCTTTCAAGTCGTATGGAATGTTTGATTCAATGACTCGGGATTCGGATGTGGCACAGTTGTCACGTAATTGTTAAAAGTAGTGTTTGTATCTTCCAAGAAGAGCGCTTGAGGTGCACGTAGGGGTTGAAATCGTCCGCACGAGCGGACAGTTTTCTCGTCGAGCCCGTATCGGCCATATTATTCGCTGAGTTTTCGAGTTTCACAGCGCTCGACGGACCCAAGCCCGTGTCCTTAAGTAGTCGCTGTCGTTGTCGGACCCCTGCATTGACTTGCCCAGGCGTCCCCCTAAGATTGCGGTCCGAAGGGTGGAACTCACTCGATTTGCTCAGCCAATTCATTAAGCAAAGCTTGCCACAGGGTGCGTGATTCATTCTAAAGGTCAAAAGACTATGGTTATGGGGGGCACGTATTTGTTTGTGGTGTCCCAGGGTGCGGATTGTGCAGGGTCGGTGTGCAGGAGATTGTGCAGGCACACGGCGAATCTGCACCCGGACTGATGGGCATCGAGCCCGTTGTATGGAAATGTTCGAACCGAGCTAGGTCATAATAACGGGGCATGCGCGCCTTCTCAGATCACCACGCCAAATCGTCCGTTGTTTTGGATCGCGACCTCGACCAAGAGAAAAGTCTCGACCCATCCGGCCCCCGGCTTCGATGCCCATTATGTGGTTGGTCGCCCCGCAAAGACGACCTCTGGTCTTGTACCTGCGGCCATGAGTGGAATACGTTCGATACGGGAGGCGTTTGCCCGGCGTGCCTCCCCCAGTGGACGTCAACGCAGTGCCTCTCGTGCGCCGGATGGTCTCCGCACCCGGATTGGTACGCGCAGTAACAATAAGGAAGCGTAGATTGTAAGAGTCATCACAATGCATTCCTAATCGCGACGGAGTCAACGATCTTGAATCTCCCGAAGCTCCTCGTTCTGCTTTTGGCATCAACTGGAGCTGTCGTCGACCAGACTTCCTCGACGGAATGGAAGGTTCCAAAACCCGGAGTGAAAGAAATTCAGGTTCCGTTCGGCTCGCTAAGACCATCCGAGACGATTAAAGTTGGCGCAACGGCAGACTGGGTGCTTGTGGCGCAGAATGCCGTCTGGGTTGCAAGCACGAAACCCTATTCGTTGCAGCGTATCGACCCAAGAACCAACAGAATCATGGCGAAAGTTCGCCTGCCCGGCGAAGCGTGCTCCGGCCTTGCGTCCGGGTTCGGCAGTATCTGGGTTCCGCTTTGCGGCAAGGAGGCTGCGCTTGTCCGGGTCGATGTCCTCACGAACACAATCAGCGCCACGCTTCCAATCCCGCCAGCAGGCCCAGAGGGAGGAATCACCGCCAGCGCCGATAGCGTCTGGATGGTAACGGATAAAAACGGCACCCTTAGCCGAATCGACCCGGCGACGAATACCGTGCGGCAGAAGATCTCAGTCCTACCGGGTTCGTATAACCCTCTTTTCAGCGATGGCGTAGTCTGGATCACTGGTGTCGAAAACAATGTCCTGACCCCAGTTGACTCGTCCAGTGGCGAAGTGATGGCGTCGATACCTGGGGGACCGAAGCCGCGCTTCCTGACGGCGGGCGGAGGTTCTGTTTGGACTTTGAACCAAGGGGACGGAAGCATTACCCGGGTGGACGAGAAGAGCCGGAAGGTGATCGCTACGATTCCGGTGGGCATACCCGGAGCTGGCGGAGAACTTTCCTATGGAGCAGATGCGTTGTGGGCAACCGTGTTCGACCTGCCTCTCAGCCGAATTGATCGACGGACGAATAGAGTGTCTCGCCAATGGGTCGGTCGGGGCGGTGACTCCTTGCGCTTCGGACACAACTCCATCTGGCTTACGGACTACTACCGTGGATTGCTTTGGCGAATTCCTGCTGAGGGAGTCCTGAATCATTGAAGCACAATCGATGGATTTGATCCCAATCCCCGGCGCGGAAATCTACTACGTCCCGCATTTTCTTCAGCCTGAGGAAGCAACCGAGTTGTTCAACACGCTGCTTAGTAGTGCTTGGGAACGGCGCACGGGCTCGTTCGGTCACGCAGTGCCTCGCGACGAGGCTTACTACGGTGAACCCGGAACGCACTACACCTACTCGCAGCGAGAATACAAACCGCTGCCTTGGACACCGGAATTGCTCTCGCTGAAGGCCCAAGTCGAAAAGGCCACTCCGGTGGCAGCTTATGCCAATCTGCGCTTGCCGATGTTGGGCAATAACGCCGTCCTTTGCAATCTGTATCGAAACGGAAATGACAGCGTTGGGCTTTATGCGGACGCCGAGCCGGAGATGGGGCCTGTCATCGCCTCTGTCAGTCTGGGTGCAGACCGCCTGTTCCTGCTCAAGCGGAAGGGCGGAACGGTTGCATTCTCCCAAACGATTCGGTGATTCAACGGATCCTGCGCCATAGCAATGTAAGCCACGACGCAAACGCACTACATCAAGACGGCGGACATTGATTCCGCTGCTGCGATGAAACTGCTGGAAGCCGCTCTGTGCTCGAATTGTGCGCCAGCTTCCGGGCCAGCCACGACGGCTGTGATAAATTAGTCATGGCGTTTCAACACTTTGAGTCCGCTGTGGGCGCGTAGCTCAGCTGGCAGAGCAATGCCCTTTTAAGGCATGGGTCGATGGTTCGAGTCCATCCGCGCTCACCAAATATTTCAGCGATTTGCAGACGAAGAGCTTGTGGACTTCGGTCCAGTTCGGTCCAACTTCGCGGCAGAAGGTTTCTTGCGAGGATTCGCCAAGGCATCGATTTCCCCTGCGTAACCCTCCTGCATTTCCCTTACTTCCTCAGGGACTTCCTCAACGTAGAATCGAGACGTGGTCGTGGTGCTTCGGTGGCCGAGATGCTTTGAGGTGTGAGTCAGTTGCTTTTGGTTGTGAGTACCGAAGGTTCTGCGCATCACTTGGAATGTCAGGGGTGTCTTGATCTCGAGCCTTGCGCCGATCGGTTGCAAGTTCCGCTGCAGCCAATTCCGACTAGCGAAGGGTGTGCCTGCATCGGAAGGGAACATCAATGCCTCCGGACGGGCATCAGGACAGATGGCCTTCCACTGCTCGATGATCCGTTTCGTCTTCGCGTCGATGCCCACATGGCGCCTTCCTTTTTTCGTCGTGTTTTCAAACAACTTTCCTTCCCAAGCCGAGTCCTGAATCAGGAAGCGGTCGCCCAGGTAGGATTCCCACCGAAGCCCAAATACCTCTGCGGACCGCACCGCACAGAACGTTCCGATCCTAGCGATAACATAGTCGCGGATCCCGTGCCGCGTTTGATTGCCTGCCATGTGCTTGAGCACGCTTGCTATCTCTGGCTTTGCCAGGTACGGCTGGTCTGGCTCCTCTGTCTTCGGCATTTTCAGCCGCCTCATAGGATTCTTACCGATCAGATCGTCCTGTA
>CATPBJ010000065.1 GCA_955652395.1 uncultured Terriglobales bacterium
GAATCATCTCTTTGATCAGTTCCCGATAATACGTTTCGTTGCCGCCCTTCTGGCTGCCAACGCTGTGGATGTCTATTCCAATCCTGAGTTGTGTCATCCCAGACTTCGGCAGGAAGCGAAGCGGCTTCCGCGGAACGAAAGCGTCTCTTGAATCATATTCGGTGCGAAGAACACGTCGATTTGAGGGGAGGCTCGGTTCAGTCAAAGCTGGCTCTTAGCCGGGCCAGCGAAAGCGACCGGAAGTCAGAGATGATAGGGTGCGCGCCAGCATCGCGAAGCGCTGCCGCACGCTGAGGAGAGGCAACTCCCACGCAACGTATCCCCGCCGCCCGCGCGGATTTCACTCCGGAAACAGCGTCTTCCACCACGAGTAAGCTTTCGGGTGTCTCATCCAGGCGTTTTGCGACCAGGCGGTAGATCGCCGGATCGGGCTTGCCTTGGCCGACCTCGTCTCCGGTCACAATTGTCTCAAAGTAGCGTGCTAATCCTAGTTCTTCGAGCGTCCCGCAGGTACGCCGCCGGCCCGCGGAAGTTGCAAGCGCAATACGGATACCGGCGTGGGAGAGGGAATTCAGAAACTCCATGATTCCGGGAAGAGGTCGCAGATCCTCGCCGAGCTGCTGTAACATCTCGTCCTTCAGGGCACCGTACTGTGCTATCTCCAAGGGCTCTAACTCACCGAGAAAGTAACGCAGAATCTCATCGCGCTTGCGACCATCGAGGACGAACTCCAGCTCCGTTTCCGTGACTTCGCGGCCGACGGCACGAAGAAACTTTTGCCACGCCCGCCTATGTGCCGGATGACTATCAATAACGACTCCATCCATGTCGAACACAATACCGCGCAGCAATCGGGCTTCAACCTCTCTGAAGTCCAGGCCAAGTGGCCTGGGCCTTCTCGTAATTTTCCAAGGTACCGATGTCAAGCAAGTAATCATGAATGGAGTAAGCGATCATGCGCCCCGTGAGCTGCGGCAACACATGGAATCCGATATCGGCTGGAATTGTGGGGGGTATGACATCCAGTACCTCCGGGGTGCCAATCATCAGTCCTGAGAATGCGAGATTACCGGCTGGATGTTCCGGCTTCTCGACAAACTGTTGGATCACTCCTTGATCGTTAGCCGTCACTATGCCGCAACGCCGCGGGTCTGGAACCTCGTACACTCCAAGCGTTGCGGCCGGCTTTCGCTTCCGATGCACCCGCAGCATGTCTTCGAGGTCCGCACGGTTCAAAACATCGGCGTAGAACACCCAGAAGAAGTCATCTGACATGACCCAGTCGCGGTTGGCGCGCAAGGTTCCTGCGCTGCCAAGCAGCTGCTGCTCGACCACCACCCGAACTCGAGGGCCATGGCTATCCCGGCTGAGGAATTCGCAGACTGCAGCGGCGTGCGCGTGCAAGTTGATGAGCACATCCTCAATGCCAAACCGTTTGCAAAGCTGCAGCCAGATCGAGAGCATCGGCACACCCCGAATTGGAACCAGGCACTTCGGGACTGCATCCGTCATAGGTCGCAGTCGTGACCCGGGTCCGGCCGCCAGCAAAAATGCCTTCATGACTTCCTCTTGAGTATGAGGTTCTCATCGATGGGGTGTTTGGACCGAACCCTGGGGATGAAAACCCAACGGGAACCGCCACGTTCATCGCCATCGATAAACGGGTCGTTGACGATCGACTGTGCTCCTTGCATGTCGAAGTCGAAGGTCATCTCATGAACGCCTTGACTGCTCATGGCCTCACGCACCGCCTGCTGCTCTTGAGGTTCGCAATACAGCAAAAGAAAACCACCACCGCCGGCTCCGGTAATCTTTCCCCCCACGGCGCCATGCTCCCGTGCAAGGGTATAGAGTTGGTCGATGCGTGGGGTGGAGATCTTTGTTGAGATGCGCCGTTTAGCCTGCCAGCCCTCGTGCAGCAATTCGCCGAACTGGCGAAGGTCAGCGCGTTGCAGGGCTGCACGCATGCGCCCGCTCAGAGCCTTCACTTCGTGCAACGCCTCGACTGCAGGCCCCGCATGTGTGCGTGTGGAGTCTTCCTGCTCCTGCAGGATGGTCCAGGAGCTGTGGGCAGAGCCGGTGAAGAACAGCATCAGATTGACCTGCAGCTCACGCGACACCGCAGGCTCTATTTCGACGGGTTCGACCTGAGCTGTGCCGTCAGGGTGAAACGAAATATAATTTAAGCCGCCAAACGCGGCGGCATACTCATCTTGCTTGCCAATGTGTTTTGTGAGGACATGACGCGCTATGTAAAAAGCCTGTTCCGCCAGGTTGTACTTGGAGAGCGGTTGCTGGAGATACGTGGTTAGCGTCTTGAGGATGTTGACGCACACGCTGGCGGAAGATCCTAGCCCGGTGCCGGGGGGAATCTCAGAAGCTAGAAACAAATCGATGGCAGTGTCGCAATGCACTTCCTTTAGCACTGCCAGGGGGATCTCCAGAGCGTTGCCCCTCACGCTCATGTTGGCGATGTTGCGCCAAGTCTCGAACACACGCAAATCCGAGGAAATCACCTGGATACGGTCGTCTGAGCGCTTTCCTAAAATAGTGTAAAAGTACTTGTTGATGGCCGCGCTTAAGACCGCGCCGCCGAATTGTTCGTAGTAAGCGGGCAGATCGGTACCTCCGCCGCCGAAACTAATCCGAACTGGACTGCGCACGATGAGCACGATTCAGGCTCTCCTCAAATACCGGCTCGAAAAAGGGCTCCCTTGGAGCTTCGACTGGGACCGGAGGCCCCTTTCGCAGTTGCAGCAGGCGTCCCATCAAAGTCCATATCGTCTGTAACAGCAAGGAAATATCTTGGAACACAGATCGGTGCAGGATGTATTGCAGGTCATAACGCGTTTTGTCTTCCGACGAATTCTGGTCACGCAGGCCGTGGACCTGCGCAAGCCCCGTCATTCCTGGCTTTGCGCTCAGCCGTTGCCGATGCCAGTCGGTGTAACGGCGCGCTCGGTCAAGTCCTTCCGGCCGCGGTCCAACCAGGCTCATGTCGCCGCGTAGCACATTTAGCAGTTGCGGCAACTCGGTGAGGCTCAGGTGCTGCATGACGAATTCAGCACGCGTCAACCCGGACGCGTTACGTTCCGAGTTTAGACGGTAAATCCAGAATGATTTTCCGTATTGGCCGCAGCGCAGTTCGCGACAAAACCCCTGCCCCTTCCTCCCCTTCAACACCGCAGCGGCGATCAGGATGACAGGCAGCGAAATCAGCGACAGGCAGGTGGCTAGTGCCAGGTCCAGAACCCGTTTCCAGATCGGGTTGGCCGGCTTCCCGGAGGCCGCCTCCTTCAACTGCAGAAGAGGCAACCCGCCCAAGTCAACCAGTTCCGGTTTCGAGAGGTAGAGCAGGTAAGGCTGAGGTACCAGACTGACGGCGATTCCTCGCTGTCGACACAAGGCGACGAGATCCAAAACCTCAGGATGGCTCGTTTGAGGTAAGGTAAGAATGATTTCACTTACGTCGTGCGCCTGCAGTATGTCGACGATGCCCAACGACTGGACGTTGACAGCATCGGCACTCGCACCCGGCAGGGGGATGTCGAAGGCGGTCCCGGCGGGACAGAGGAATCCGGCTATGCGGTACAGACTCTCCGGATGGTGCTCTATCTTCATTGCCATTTCTCGGGCCAGAGA
>CATPBJ010000066.1 GCA_955652395.1 uncultured Terriglobales bacterium
CCAGAAAGATCACCCATCCCAGCCAGTTGGAAACGATAAAGCCGGAAGCGATTGCAATGCCGTCGAAAAAAGTGTGGATGACCAGTCCCATGAGGACCGAGTATCCCCGGTGACCATGGACGAACGCGTCCTTATGAGTTTCCTCGCCGAAATGGAAGTGCGGTGTAACCGTATGTTCAAACAGGTGAACCAGGAGATATCCCGCAAGGACGAGGATGGGGGCGCTCTTGCCGCGAAGCTCCAGGCTGGCGGGGAAAATCTCTACAATCGCGGTCGCCAGCATGAATCCCGCGCCCAGCGCCACGAAGTACTTCAGGTAAGAACGGTCCCAGTTTTTCTGAACGATAATGGCGCCACCAAAAACGTTGGCCGCCGCTGCCGTGAGACCGAGCAGAATGCTAAGGACGATGGGATGCATGCACGCGGGCGATGATACCAGTTCCTGGTTCCCACCCGCCTGCGCGGCCGGCCGTATGGCGCCGATTAAGCCATTCAATATTTTTCCCAGCTCGGTCGCTTTGGCTGGTGCGGTAAACATCCATGAAAAGTCCATCGCCTTTTGCCAGGCGATCAGGTCCCGGTATGACTGCCCCATAGAGTAATCCTCTCGGGAGCAATCATGACAATGTCCACTCGGGAAAGATGTGACATGTGAACACTCTAGAAACCGGGAACCGCGAACTGCTTTTACTAGTTCTCAGTTCTTGGTTTTTAGTTCTCCGTTTCAAAACGGTAAGATACGCCTTCACCCGCTATGCCGGATGTGCATCACATCGCCATCGTGCACGATGTAGTCTTTGCCTTCGAGTCGCAGCGTGCCTTTAGCGCGAGCATGGGCTTCGGAGCCGGCTTCGAGCAACTGGTCCCAGCGAATGGTTTCCGCACGAATGAAGTGCTTCTCCAGATCAGAGTGGATGGCTCCGGCAGCTTCCACCGCACGGGTACGGACGGGAATCGTCCAGGCGCGGCACTCGTCTTCGCCGGCGGTGAAAAAGGAGATAAGTCCCAGCAGGGTGTACGTAGTTCGAATCAGGCGGACCAGCCCACTCTCTCTCAGACCATAGCTGCCCAGGAACTCGGCTGCATCCGCGTCACTCATTTCCGCGAGTTCCGCTTCCACTTTTCCGCAGATCGCCGATGCCGACGCGTTGGGGCGCGAGGCCACCTGACTCAGGTTGTACTTGCCGATCGCATTCTCGAGGTCGTTGCCTAACTCCGTGCTCTCGCCGACGTTGAGGACGTACAGAATCGGCTTCTCGCTCAGGAACATAAAGCCGCGCAACCGCTTCTTGTCCTCCGGTGTCATTTCCATTTCGCGCAGTGGCAGCTCGGTTCCGAGATGAGTGTTGGCTCGTTTCAGGAGATCAAATTCTTTTTCGAGGTCAGGAGTGCGCATCTTCTTCAGGTCTTTTTCCAGGCGCTCCAGTCGTTTTTCTATCTGTCCCAGATCGCTGACCATCAAATCGAAATCAACGTTCTTGATGTCGCGGAGCGGATCTACGGGCCCGACATGCGGGATGGAGGGATCATCAAAGGCGCGAACCACATGGGCCAGCGCGTCCACATTGCGCAGGTGGCCAACGTAGGCACTCTCCTTGAGAGCTTCCTGGCCGATGGCGCCCACGTCCACATATTCGACGGACGCGTGGGTGAGCTTCTTCGGGTTGTAAAGCGCCGCCAGGCGGTCAAGACGCTCGTCCGGTACTTTGGCCACCCCGATGTGGGCTTCGCGCGGGTTGGCGTATGCCTGATCGGAAAGATGCGCCTTGGTCAGAATTCGAAACAGAGAGGTCTTGCCTACCTGAGGCAGGCCAATAATGCCAGTTTTCATAGGGACAGGAAGATGATAACAGCCAGGTTCAAACTAACGACCGCGCGGTCAGGTAAGCAACCACGACGCCAAGCAACAGGACTCCGCTCTCAACTCGGGTAGACCATTGATGCAACGCGTCGAATTGCACACGAGCGGGACTCTCAGCCGGCGCAGCATCGACCCCTCCCATCGAAGCCCGGATCGCATCCATGCGCGGAATAATGCCGAACTGCGAAATCAGCGTAAGCAGAAGCATCAGGCAGATAAGCACATTTCGTGGCGCGAACGCACGGGCAACGCCGTTGCTCAACCGGCTGAATAGCAGCGAACTGGCCAGAAAGACAACTGCCGAGATCATGCCCATCCAATGCAGAATTCCCAACGACCGCCCCACCACCAACCCTGCCAGATGTCGCGCGGGCAGTACCGAGAATGCAGTCTGCGCAACCACCGGAAAAAATATCAGCCCGCCCAGCCAGACAATGAGAGAGAGCAGCATGAGGAAGCGAAGAAATGACATGACGGATGGTTATTATGACCGCCGGAAGGATCGAAAGCTAGGGCCCAACCCTGAGAATTGAGAACTTGCAACCGATGACTGGTGTTAGTCCTCTGAGCAATCGCCCTACACCGGCACCCGTACGCTTTCCACGATTTCGTGAATCACCTGCTCAGCCTGCTCAGATTTCTTCCGAGTAGAAGCGTAGCGGCCATTCACCGCAACGCGGTGGGCAAACACTGCAACCACCAGCGGCTTGAAATCTTCCGGGACACAGAAATTGCGGCCATCCAGAAAGGCCATCGCCTGCCCGGCGCGGTAGAGCATCTGCGAACCGCGAGGCGAGACGCCCAGCGAGAGTTGCTCGGAGTCCCGGGTAGCGCGGACAATGGCAAGAACGTAGCCGACCAGTGAATCATCTACTCTCACCTGGGCAACAACCTGCTGCATTTCGAGCACATCGGCGCCGGTCAGTACCGGCTCCAGGAGCTCCAATTGTGCGGTTCCGGCCTCAGAGCGCAGGATGTCGCGCTCCGAATCGCCATCGGGATATCCCATTCGCAGCCGCATGAGGAAGCGATCCAGTTGCGACTCGGGCAAAGGATAAGTTCCGTGGTGCTCGACCGGGTTTTGGGTGGCGATCACCAGAAATGGCTGGGGCAGCGAGTAGGAATGCGCATCCACCGTGACCTGGCCTTCGTTCATGGCCTCGAGCAGCGCGGATTGGGTCTTGGGAGTGGTGCGGTTGATCTCGTCGGCCAGCAGGACGTTGGTGAAAATCGGTCCGCGCTTAAACTCAAACTGTTGCTCAAGGGCAGAGTAGATCGAGATGCCAAGAACATCGGCTGGCAGCATGTCGCTGGTGAACTGCACGCGCTGAAAGCCGCAGTCGATGGCCCGCGCCAGCGCCTGGCCGAGAGTCGTCTTACCCACGCCCGGAACGCCTTCGATGAGCAAGTGGCCGCGAGCCAGCACCGAGACCAGCGCGAGGCGGATAACGTCATCCTTGCCGCGGATCACCTTGCGGAGAGCATTTTCCAGCTGCGTCGCACGATGGGAGACGGCAATTGCGGTGTCAGGCGACATCGAGAAATTTTACTATGTGCTTTCAGTCGTTGAGACAGGTAGACGAGTTACGAACGTCACTGGACGGCGGACCACGGATGCCAGACCTCGGCGACCCGGCGTACGTCACAGACCAAGGGTTTGACCAGGGCGAGGTCCGACGTCTGAGGTTTGACGTCCGCTTTACTGCATAAACTCCGCCGGCCTTCCGGTCAGCCGCTCAATACGCTTGGCGATCGGGGGGTGCGTGGAAAACAGGTTCCCAAAATTCATTCCCAACAGCGGCTGGATGATGAACAAGTGTGCCGTTGAAGGCGTTCCCATCATGGGCACTCGACGCGAATAGGCATCGAGCTTGGCTAATGCACTGGCCAGAGCGTAGGGATTGCCTGTAAAGTGCGCACCGGTTTCGTCAGCTGCGTATTCCCGTGAACGTGAGACCGCCATCTGGATGAGCATGGCAGCGATTGGCGCCAGGATCAGCATAAGGAGACCGCCCATGCCGCCGCCGCGACGATCATCGCGATCGCCCATCCCACCGAAGTAGGCACCGTAGCGGAGCCACGTAATCGCACCGGCAATGGTGGCGGCCACTGAGCTGATCAGAATGTCGCGGTTATTTACGTGTCCCAGTTCATGGGCCAGCACGCCTTCAAGTTCCTCATCATTCAGAAGGTTCAGGATGCCCTCGGTGACCGCGACCGAAGCATGCTTCGGATTGCGTCCGGTGGCGAAGGCGTTCGGCGAATCCGTCGGGATGACGTAAATCTTTGGCATGGGCAAGCCGATTTTCTGAGTCAACCGCTCGACCACGTTGTAGACGCGGGGCAACTGCTCTGGGGTCACCGCTTGAGCGCGGTAAGTCCGGAGCGCGATCTTATCGGAAAAGAAGTAGGCGACGAAGTTCGTCACCACGGCAATGCCCAAAGCCAGCAGCATTCCGTTCGGTCCGCCTAACGCGCGGCCCACAATCATCAGCAACAGCGTCAGCGCTGTAAGAAGAAACGCGGTTTTGAATGTATTTCCCATAACATTTGATACTCACCATATTAGATGGTGTGGCGCAGAAAGGGATGCACCACCGACCCATGTGGGCGCGAACGCCCCGCTCGTGCTTTTTCAATCACCACGGAGCACGTGGAGACAGTCGCCCCCGGCTGTCGGGTCGAGCGCAGCTCGACTGGGGTTTTGCCAGCTGCATGGCGGAGCACAACTCGACAGCGTCTGCCGGCGACAATAGCGGAGCTTTGCTCCGCCGGACAGCCGGGGGCGCTGTCCCCACGTGGCCTCTGCCGGTCGCCGCACGAGCGGGACGCTCGCGCCTGCATAATTCTATCTGGGTAAAGGATCAGGCATCGCAGCCAGCGCATACCCCATGACCGCCATCGCGGTCGCATTCTCGCGCAGTTCCTGAGGAACAATCTTGTCCAGCGTGTCGGCGGCGGTGTGGTGGTAGTTGAAGTACGTTCGGCCATCCTGCAGCAGGCCGAAAGCGGGAACTCCCTGCTTGGCTAGAGGCTCGATATCAGCTTCCGGGCTGTCACTGCTTAGCAGGATGAGGTTTGCACCGATAGGTTGAAGCACATCCAGCACGGGTTGCAGCCGGGCCACGGCCTCGCGGCTGATCTTGGCCCGGAATCCCATGGGATGCGAGGCGCCAAGGTCACTTTCGATCGCAGCCACATGCTGGCTGATCTCCGCGGCATGCGCCTTGGCATATTCCGCATGGCCGCGACCCAGATTTTCTTCGTCGATCCAGGCGATCACCCTCAGGGTCCGCTTCGGACGCAGATGCCGCTGCTGCATCAGTTGCGCGGTCTCCATAGCGACAGCCACTCCGGCCGCGTCGTCAAGTGCACCGGTTCCGAGGTCCCAGGAGTCGAGGTGGCCGGAAACAATCACCACCTGCTCCGGATGCTCGGAGCCTTTCAAGTCTCCCACAACATTGAAAGTTCTCACTTCTTCCGCGGTTTGAGAAGTCAAAATGGCGTGCATGCGCACCTTGCCTTGAGACGCCAGATGAACAATCAGGTCGGCGTCTTCGCTGGTCACAGCTCCTGCCGGAATGTCAGCGGCTTTGCTTCCGCCGGTATGCGGCAAGCGATACTCGACCCCTCCGACCGACCTGACCAGCGAAGCCACAGCGCCCAGTTCGGCGGCCCTTTTCGCTCCCGTAGCACGGTAAACGACCGCCTCGTTGTAAGCTTCCCCGGCGTAGCCGTTGACCGCCTTCTGCTGGTCGAAGGCCATGTTGAACAGAACGATTTTGCCTGCCACGTTCTGCCGCCCCAGACGATCCAGATCGGCAAAACTATTGGCCACGATGACCTCCGCCGTGATTCCCTCCGCTGGTGTGGGATAATTTCCGCCTAGCGCGGTCAGCACAATTTTTTGCGTGGTTCCCTGGACTTGTCCCGGATACTCCACCAGTTCGGCGGATTCGGCCCGGCGTATCCAGTGTCGAGCCTGCACCGGCTCCAGGCGCACCTCCAGACCGAGTTTGCGCATCTCTGCGGCGACATATTCGATGGCGGCCTGGGCTTGCGGAGATCCCGCCGGGCGCGGCCCGATATTCTCAGTCAGATGCGCTACTTGCCGGTAGGCATAGTCGTCCGTCAAAGCAGCGTTGCGGATTGCCGCCAGCTCCTGCAGCAGCGACGCCGGCAAGGGCGGCGGGGACGGCGCCGGTGGCCGCTCGTATTCGGAATCGGCGCGAGGCCTGGGTTTCTGCGCGAGCCCAGATGCGGTGATCAGCGCGGAAAGCAACAGCAGGCAGCTCACACTTCGCAGGTCGATCAAGAAGCACCTCAGTGCAGATTTGCGAGACGCACGAGCGTGGCCTGCCCTGAGCGAAGTCGAAGGGACGCTGGCGCCTACATGAAGCTTACTCGGTTCCGGCGGGCGGCGGATATTCCGGCAGCTTATGCTTGGCAACATCGCCGCGCTTCACTTCCAGTTCATCGAAGAGCAAAGCCGGACTCACTACACTCTGCGGGATGGGATCAAGCCGGTCTTCCGAGTCGAATTCCTTGCCCGCGGCCACGATATCGTTGCGCAATGCACGCGTGTCCAGGTCGCCAAACACCGCTCCTCGCACCAGTTCCTCGTGTCCGTCTTTGGTTGAGACGCGGTAGAGCAGTCGCGGGGTCAGGCGTGGCCCCAGGGTCTCGACGAAATATCCATACGGCAGGTTGCGCTGCTGGCAGGCCTCGATCAATTTCTTTTTAAGTTCATGCGTGCTGAGAGCATCGGAGGACTGGACGATCAGGTTACCCAGACTTGAGGTCGGCGGTCCCGCGACCGACGCTCGGCCGTGGCCGTTGGAGCTGGGGAAATCCCGTATGGGTTCGCGGCTCAACAGATAACTCACCAGCCCTCCCTTCTCGATGAGTGCGACGCGGCTGGGCTTGACGCCTTCGTCATCAACCTCATAGTTGCCCAGCAGGGTGCGACCGGCGAAAGTGGTGAGCGTGGGATCGTCCACTACAGTAAGAAAATCGGGTAAGACCCGGCTCTTGTAGTTGTTGGCCCAGTCCCCGGTGGTGCGGGCGTTCTGGCCCAGCATCGGACGATTGCCCAGCAAGTTCGGGCCAACCAATTCAGACATCACGCCGGCGGCCGCATCCGCAGAGAGCAGCACCGGGCCACGGTATTCTTCTTCGCTGACGGGTGCGTCGCGCAATTGCTTCAAACTGGTCAGCAGCTCACGGGTGCGCGACAACACTTCTGCTTTCGCCGGCAGGTCCTTCATCTGCCGGACCTGGTAGGCATGCGAGCGATCCAACCGCATGCCGTCGGCCGCCTGGGTGTAGCCGCCGACATAAACCTGGTAAAAGCTGTCGCCGGTTCGGACCATCGCCCCTTCCGAGCTTACGAAATAGCGGTTGGTGACGGTGAAGCGTAGCGAAGCATTGAGCGACTGAACTTGCGGATCGGTCTTATAAAGCCCGGAGGCCTCTTCCAGAGTCGCCAGCCAGGGTTCAGGAGAAAAATCCAGCCGTGCCAGGGGTACAACCAACTGGACCGGCGATGCGTGGGCAAAGTCGTCCAGCTGCTGGTCCACGGAATACTTCTTAAGTTCCGCCTGCTTGGCGGTCAATGCCTCCGAGGCCGCCTTGTACGCCCGGTCGGTGCCCAGCCACAACTGGTGCCGTAGCCCAGTTTCGTCATCATCGAGAGGACCCACATCGACTACGCCTTCTCCTGGGCCGTAGTAACTGTCCTGCTTGTAGTCGCCCACTCGCACCACGATACGCAGCATGCGGACACGGGTTCGCAAGGAATTACGCACCGCGCCGAAGGCCGCCTCGGCCACGTACTGATCGACGTCCGTCAGCCGGTAGTCAACGTAATAGGGCGCCTGCACGTCCGCCAGCTTGAGCTGGCTCTTGGAGCGTTGCATCTCTGCCAGCATGGCGCGCAGCACCGGATCCTGGGCAGAAGCTGAGTTTTGGGCCGGAAGTACGCCGGCGGTCGCGAGCGCCAACGCGGCTAGGAGCGCGAGCCTGTAAGGGGAACGGATCATCGCTGCTCTCCGGTCGCGGAAGGGGAGTCGGATTCCCGAAGTCCGAAGTCCGAGGTCCGAGGCCCGACGGCAGCGGTTTTGTCCCAGCTGGGCGGCGGCAGAATCGGCGGGCGCACCCGCGAATGCGCCCGCTTTTGTACTTCCATCTCGGAGAAAAGCATCGCCGGCGCCGCCGCTGAGACCGGCACGCTGCCTGACTCCGCTCCGCAGACGCCGTTGAACACTTCCGTCTTTTCTCCGGTGACCTCAATCCGGTTGAGCGCGGCCAGCGGCGTCCCCACGATGTCTACGCCCCGCACCAGTTCATTCGGACGGCCATCGGGATAGACCTTCCACACCAGCACCGGCAGAATCTGGAACGACTGCGGCAGTGAGCGCGTGGTCAGGGTGAATCCGCCTTCAATGTCTTCGAAGTACAAGCCGTAGGGCTTGCCTTGCTTCTTGATTTCATCAATCAGCTTCTGCCGCATTTCGGAGTCCTTAGCCGTGTGCGACGAGCTGACGATCAGATTGCCCTGCCGTCCGGTGGCCATCAGTCCGGCTTGCGCGCGCCCGTGCCCGTTGGATTGGGAAAAGCCTTTGATGGGCATGCGCGACATCAGAAAGTTCCTCAGGATGCCATCCTTGATCACTTCCACGCGTTGGGCCGGGACACCCTCGTCGTCATACTTGTACCAGCCGCCTAGGTCCATCCCATTCAAGCTGCGCTGAGTGGGATCGTCAATCACGCTGAGAAACTGGGGCAGCACCTGCTCATTGATCTTCTTGGTGAAAGTCTGGCCTTCCTGATCGCCCCGCTGACGGTGTCCCTCCAGGCGATGCCCGAGGACTTCATGAAAAAAAACCGCGGCCGCCCTTCCCGAGAGCAGCGCCGGCCCGTCAAAGGGCTCGGCCGTGGGCGCGGCCCGCAGGGCCTTCAGGTCGGACGCCATCTGGGCAATCTTGGCGGCAATTTCAGCTTCACCCGGAAGGCCGTCGGGGGTTGTGGCCTGAAAGGTTTCCACCCGCAGCAACTCCATGCCGTCGTCGGCCCGGGTCTCAGCCTCGATCATCAGCCGGATAATCGTCCCCGGCGTTGCCACTTGGGCTCCAGCGGTCGAGACAAAACGTACCTGGGTCTTCTCCCCAATCACCATTACTGCCGAGGAATAGATCTCGGGATACTTGCGGAAATTACTGGAGTAGCGGCGAACCCGGTCCTCCCATTCCTTGCGATCGAGGTGGAACGCCGGCATGGCGTAGTCGACGTGGACTTCGGGCTTGGCTTCCGCGAAGTCAGCCGAGGTATCTTCCTCCTGGGTGCGGACCGCCGCCGCAGTCTTGACGTTCAGGTAGCTCTGCGCGGCCTGTCGGTATTCCTCATAGGTGAGTTGCCACAAGACTCGCGCCACCGCGTCGGGGTCGTCCTCAAGAGGAACCAACCCGGACCTCATTCCGGAAGGCCGACTCTCCTGGTGAGTGTTGTCGAGCCCGGCGCTTCCCACCCGTATCGTGACTTCGCCCGTGCGACGGCGGAACTGAGTGGAATTCAGCAGGCTGCCCAGGGCGCCGACCACCACCGTGCCCTGCTGATCGTACACCGAGTAGCTGGCGAAGTAGGGCGCGGGATCCAGTTGTCCCAGTTTCGCCTGGGCACGCTGCAGTTCCCGCTGCATGGTGGCGAGCAGGACTTCGCCGGAGGTGTGGGCCGTTGTGCGTTCTGTACCCCGCACGGTGGAAGGAGAACAGAGCGACAGCACCAATCCCAAAGCCAGGCTGCGACGATAAGTCTTCATAAGGAAAGTAGACAAGTTTAACCAACCGGCAGTTGCCCGATAATAACTTGTTGGAATCGGGCGTCAGACCTCAGCCATCAGACCTCGAAGCACAATGGAGGACGAGCGTCCCCCGCCCGTCCCGTCCCCGGTCGTTAAGCAGGCAAAAAAATGGCCCCATTGCTGGGGCCACAATTAAAAGAGGCAAGGTGGAAGGTTGAGTCAGGAATGGCTATGCAGTGAGCCGATCCGGCGGCCGGAACGGCAACAAGAGAGATGTCGAGAAAAACAGAGAGTGAAGGTCATTGCTTGTCAGCGGCCTCTTTTGGTTACCTCATCAAGTGCATTTGCGCAACCAAAACCACCGAAGCCGCCAGCCAGATTCCGACCCGTCGGCAAGCTACTGCAAAATAGGCACTTAGGTAATATTCGAGAAGTTCTGAAGAAAAAATTTCAAGCCGATGGAATGAAGTCAAACTGCAGAATCCTGCACATTCGCTGCACTGTCTGAGCCCATACGTCGGTCGTTAGAGCTCGGACCTCAGCCGAAAAAGCTGAAGTCCGAGGTCCCGACGCCGGAGGTGTTCCTAGGAGTTGCCCGCGACCATCCGCAGCTTACCGGGCAGGAAATGATAAGGCGGCCAGGGTCCGCTAATCGCCAGTTCGCAGTTCTTCAACTGCTTGGCGGCGCTACTGTAGCGGTTCTGATACTTTTCGATGGACTTGGAGTCAATCAGGTGGGCAATGTCGATCAGCATTCCGTCGGAATCCACTCGTTTACAGCTGATCTCTTCTTCCAACGGATTGAACAACTTATGAACTTGTACCGAGAGCGCTCGCGCCTTGGTCCGGCGCTCCCGATCCTGCGACGCCTTTTCCCGCAGCTTGATTAGGTAATCGCCGCCCACCGTGTCAGGCAGGACGATCTCGGCCATGGCTTCGCGCAGCGAGCCATCCTTGACCCGCAGCTTCAGATGCATCTCAGCCTTGCCTCGCAACCGGGCCACGCTCTGGCCGAAGGTGCGGCGATTAGAGCGCACGGCCTGTCTTAGCGCCTCGTCCGAATCGAAAATCGTGCCAAAACGGAAGGGAAGCACCGTTCCACTACGGAAACATACGCTGACCACTCGCGCATGTTCCAGTACGTTCTTCTCCCCGAACTGTACGTTATCGCGCTCGTACTCGCTGACAACTATGTTGAACTCTCCACTGGGATAGGCAAGGACGGCAGCTCCATTGACGCCTTGAACCCCTTCCAGCAAGGAAGGACGACGAGAACGAGTGCCGTTGGCTAGGGTCGGTTGTTCAGTAATGCAATACGCGTACCACGCCATAAGGTCTCTCCGAACCTGTTGCGAGGCGAGTTGGGGTCACCCCACGCATACTATTGGGCCACTTTTTGAACCGTTGGAAGAAAGGGCGTACAGCGACGAGTTAAACGCTTACTGCTGCGTTCAATGTGCATCTTACCTTGGTGCGGCCTAAAAATGCAACCTTTTCGTTGCACGCAGCATCCCTGGCGACCCGAAGTGCTGATGTGTGCAAAAAAAACCGGCGGTACCCTCCACGAACCAAGTAGGGGCAGATGGCCTCAGCTGCCCAGTCCAACGAAGCTCGATCTGTGCTTGCGGGCGGGGGAACAAACAGCGCAGCCTTGTTTTTGTTTTTATGGACCACCGACACGCCCCACGCGGGATGCCACCTAAAATCATGAGCGGGAAAGACTTTCGTTCCTGCTTGGCCGGCCTTCGACAATGTTAAGCTTGCGCAATGCCTGACCCTCTGAAAGCGGCCCGATCTTCGACATCCGTGGTCGTCGCCCTCATCGCTGGACTGCTTGTAGGAGCTTTGCTGCTAACTGCGATCGGATTCCTGATGCTGTCGCGGAATTCTGGCCCTGCTTTGTTGAGCCACGTATGGTCAGCGGTGACGGGCAGAACACTCAGCATTGATGTAAGCCAACCCACCGTGGTCAATCGCATCCAGCAGCTGCAGCGGCTGGAAACGGTGGTCTACACCATGGACAAGATAGTAAGCGGCGCCAAAGAAAATCCCATTTTCCCGGATTTTCTGGCCGGAGACCGCCTGCTGCTCCTGGTCCACGGAGAAGTTGTCGCCGGCATTGACTTCTCCGGCCTGAAGCCAGGCGACGTCAAAGTGGAGGGCAAGCAGACCCGCTTGCACCTTCCCGCGGCGCAGGTCTTCAGCACACGCCTGGACAGTGCGAAGACACGGGTGTATTCCCGGCAGACCGGGCTGCTGGTACCCAACGATCCAAATCTGGAATCGCAAGTGCGTCAGGAGGCCGAACGTCAGCTGCTGGAGGCCGCCCTGGCCGACGGCATCTTGCGCACTGCCCAACAAAACGCGAGCTCGACGATCACCAGCCTGTTGCAAGGTTTAGGCTTCGAAAAAATCGACTTCGACTAGGAAAAAGCCACCACCAACCACGCTGGGACAGGTGTCCTCACCTGTCCAGTCGAGCGAAGCTCGACCCTTCATTGCCGTGAGCGAAAATTGCGAGCATTGCCCCACCCGACAGACGGGACATCTGTTCCTACGTAAACGCCCACCTCCCGCGGGCAAATTTGTGAACCCCACGCCGTCCCCACTTCCGGTAGACTGTGGGGCCTTCAAAGCTTCGGAATCAGGCAAACGAATCTATGAATCCGGCACAGATGGCGGTTGTGATTTCGATCTGTCTATTTTTCGGGATGGTGGTCTGCCTCGACGCGGGCTATCGCATGGGCCGCTATGTTGCGAAAAAGACCGAAAACGCGCACGAGGGCACATCCACGATCCAAGCGGCAGTTTTCGCGCTGCTCGGTTTGTTGCTGGGATTTACCTTTGCCAATGGCATCTCGCATCTGGATCAACGACGTGTGCTGATCATTCAGGAATCCAATGCCATCGGCACTGCGTATCTGCGCCTGGATTTGCTGCCCGCCAACCAGCAGCCAGAGATGCGCCACCTTTTTCGCCAATACCTCGATGCCCGCCTCGGCGTATACGAAAAACTTCCCGACCTGAAGGCCGCCGGGGAGGAACTTGAACACGCCGCGCAGCTGCAGCAGGGAATCTGGTCGCATGCCATTGCGGCCAGCAGCGCCGATCCCACCCAGAACGTGGCCCGGCTTCTGCTCCCGGCGTTGAATGACATGATTGACGTTACCACGTCGCGCACTATCGCCCTGCATACTCACTTGCCACCGCTGATCTTTGGCCTGTCGATTTCTGTCGCGCTCCTGAGCGGGCTTATCGCGGGCTACGACATGGCCAGACGAAAAAGCCGCAGCTGGTTCCACGGGCTACTTTATGCGGTGGTAATTTCGATCACGATCTTCACCGTACTGGATCTCGATTATCCCCGCTTCGGTCTGATCCGGCTGACTGCGGCCGACACCGCACTCACCCAGCTACGGGATTCCATCCGGTAGTCTGGGAACTAAAGACTATGTTGGGGGGGCTTGGGAGTTCGGGACGCTGTACCTTAGGCCGTTTCAGCTCGAAGCATTCCGTGGTGCGGGTGGACTGGATTCCACCGCTGTGCCCCATCAAGTCGAGCGAATCTGGATCGATGTCCTCGCGGTCGAAGGACCCCGTAGCGCTGCCCGAACTACTTCGGAGCGGAAGCGCCTTTCTGCAACTCATCCAGCGCCGCCAGCACTTCCTGGCTGTGCTTGTTGGGATCCACGCCGGTATAGGCATGTTGGATAGTGCCCTGGGGATCGATGATGAAAGTGTTGCGAGCGGCGATTTCCACGCCCTTGTAGTTCATCGTGGAATCGTACTGCTTCACTACTTTGTGCTCGGTGTCGGCCAGCAGTTTGAAGTTCAGGCCTTCCTTGGAGCAGAACTCTTTGTGGGAGTCGGTGGTGTCCACGCTCACTCCGACCACCACCGCGTTACGTTGCGCGTATTGCGGCTGATCGTGCTGAAAGTTGTGCGCCTCGATGGTGCATCCGGGCGTCCCGTCCTTGGGATAGAAATAAAGCACTACCCACTTCCCTCGGAAATCCTTCAGGCTGACTGGCGTGCCATCCTGTGAAGGAAGGGTGAAATCAGGGGCAGCGGAGCCCACGGCCGGCATCGCCGCAAAGGCAGAGTGCAGCCCGGCTCCCAAAACGACGGTTAGCAGCAAAACCATCCATAGACGCATAAAAACTCCTGGGAACAGTTAGGGTAGCGCGGGACGATGACCTGTGTCTATGCAGGGCTTGTCAATTTTCCGCAAAAACTCTTAACTGGATAGCGAGCCTGACGCGAGTCACCAGGCCAGATCGAGGGCGAAAAAAACATGAAACACGACCATGAGGATTCCCTGCGCCAGCACCTGACTGAGTTGCTGAAGGGCGGGAGCGCCCACACCAGGTTTGAGGAAGTAATCGCCGGAATCCCGGCTAAATTGCGGGGACAAAAACCGGCAGGCCTGCCCCACTCTCCGTGGATGCTGCTGGAGCACATGCGCATCGCACAGTGGGACATCCTGGAATTCATCCGGAACCGAAAGCATGTTTCACCCGATTGGCCGAAGGGCTATTGGCCGCGCAGTGAAGCCCCGCCCAGCCCCGCTGCCTGGAATGCCAGCATCAAGAAATTTCGTCAGGATTTGAAGACCATGCAGAACATAGTCGCCAATCCGAAAACTGATCTGCACGCGCGCATTCCCTGGGGAGAAGATCAGCCTATCCTGCGCGAGGCTTTGCTGCTGGCCGACCACAATGCATACCACCTGGGCCAACTTGTGGATGTCCGCCGTTTGCTGGGAGCATGGCCGGAGGAGTAGATCAGGCGCAGTCCCGGGATCGGGGCGCTTGGTACCTCGGGTCGAGTTTCACTTACATGTCGCGCGGCCGTTTCCGAAACACCGCCCTGACTCCATCGCGCTAGCGCTCGTCAATGCCGACAACGACCCACTCGATGTCGGAAGAGATGAAGAGATGTAGTGCAGCAAGGTGTCGGTTATGCACAGGCAACGCCGGAGCCACCAGAAATAACAAAGGCCGTTCTCGTGACAATTCCCGCCCGGGAAAATATCCGAAGCGCTGGAGCTCGAGGCGCGCATGATGCTAGGCTACCCGCGACCAGTAGTCCGGCCCCTGCAGCGGCAGGTGGATATCTTCGTCGGCCTTCAACTCCACCACTGCCAGCCTTCCCCGCGCGTGGTCGTCAGCACATCAATCATGGCGCGGTCGGAGGCGGAAAACGCAGGCACCTGGGAATAAAGGCTCGACCCACTCCAAACACGATCTCCGGCATGCTGCGCAGTGACCCGAGATGGTGCCCTAGACGTTCCTTGGCGAATTCCAGCCCATGGCAGCGGAAGGTTACCTCGGCCCGGAGAAATCACCGCCATTTCAGCTTCCGGCGTCAGCTCTCGGATTCGCCCGATCGCCTCCGCGAACCGCTCTCCAGCCTCGGCCTCATCGCTCCAGTGCGAAAAACAGTTTCAGACCTTCGACCATCACTTTCCCCACTTGCGCCACGCGGCAAGCATCGAGCCACAGAATGCCGAAGGTCAGTGCGGCATCAATCGACGCCGGGGTCTCTTGTGGATTCACGCCCAGGAGCGCGAAACCGGATCGTCCCCGGCGCAAGAGTCCACGGGCATAAATGGGACCAACCGATCGCTCCAGATCGGCCGACGTGGTAAGTCGCGACGTAACGTAGACTGGAAAACGCAGCTCCAGAGTGCGCTGCAAACTGCGCGCTGGTAGGAGAGTCGCGCGGCCCGTTTCGCAGTCGGAGTGCATTGGTCGCGCTGCCGGCAAATTTCCAGTTTGCCGGGACGCGTTTGCCCCAGCCGCTGCACGGCCAGCCTCAGCACTTCATGCTTGACTTCGACGTCAAGCACAAGCCGGACCAGGTTCTTTTCCGCCGACCGAAGATGAAGCAGACACTTGTTGCGCTCGCCGGAAATGGAATACTCTGCTTGCGCCAGGTCAAACACGGCAGCGCGTCATCGAGCACGATGGCATCTCGTGCTCCTGCGAGGAAGTCTTCTACCGTCCGAGCCCGCGCCTCGGGAGTCATAATTCGAATACTTTCATCTTTGCCAACGCGTGTTTGTGACGTGTGACCATCATCGCAGTCCACGACACAGGCCACCTCAGCCTGCGCCGATCTCTGTGGGATAATGAGAAGGACTCTGGGAGTCTTTCCCAGCCCAAGGACATCTAATCACCGTGGACAAGAATCGGTTCTTTTTTCAGCACTACGGCCTCACGGAACATGATCTCGAGCGCTACCTGGCAGCGGCCCTTTCCGCCGGCGGAGAATACGCCGATCTTTATTTCGAGTACCTCTCATCCACGTCGCTGATGGTGGACGAGTCAATGGTCAAGTCCGCTTCCCAGGGAATCTCCGCCGGATGCGGCGTTCGCGTAGTCGTAGGCGAGCGTACCGGCTATGCTTACACTGACGATCTTTCGTCCGAACGCATTCTGCACGCGGCCCGTACTGCGGCCCTGATCGCCAGCGGTCCTTCCAAGACACCGGTTGTGGGTTTCCAGGAGAAACCCACGCGCAGTCTTTACCCGGTAACCCTGCCTTCGGTGGACGCTGAAATTACCGCCAAGGTCGAGTTGGTCATGCGCGCCGATGCCTCGGCCCGCGCCTATGATCCGCGCATCAAGGAAGTTCGCGCCAGCTATTCCGACGAGTTACGCAACATCCTGGTGGTGGGTTCGGACGGCACTTTTGCCGAAGACTCCCAGCCTCTGGCCCGCATGAACGTTTCCTGCATCGCCAAGACCGAGGGGAATTCTGCTCGCGGCAGCTCTGGCGGCGGCGGACGGGTCGCTCTCGACTTCTTTTTCGGAGAGAAGACCCCCGAATATTTCGCGAAGGAATCTGCGCGCCAGGCCATTCTCCAACTGGACGCCCGCGAAGCACCTGCCGGCGAAATGGAAGTGGTGCTTGGTCCGGGCTGGCCCGGCGTACTTTTGCACGAAGCCGTGGGTCACGGGCTCGAAGCCGACTTCAATCGCAAGCAGACTTCAGCCTTTGCCGGGCTGATCGGCAAACGCGTAGCCAGCGAAAAATGCACGGTGGTCGACAACGGCACCATGCCCTGGCGGCGTGGCTCGCTCAACGTGGACGACGAAGGTCAACCCACCCAGAACACGGTCCTGATCGAAAACGGAATTCTCAAGGGATACCTGAGCGACAAACTTTCCTCCCGCCTGATGGGAATGGCCGACACCGGCAACGGCCGTCGTGAAAGCTACGAGCACATCCCCATGCCACGCATGACCAATACTTATATGCTTGCCGGTCAGGACGATCCGGAAGACATCATCCGCTCGGTCAAGCACGGCGTTTACGCGGTAAATTTCGGTGGCGGCCAGGTGGACATCACTAGCGGCAAATTTGTCTTCTCCGCCTCCGAGGCCTATCTCATCGAGGACGGCCGAGTCACCGCTCCCATCAAGGGGGCGACGCTCATCGGCAACGGCCCCGACGTTCTCACGCGCGTTTCCATGGTGGGCAACGATCTGAAACTCGATGAAGGCGTCGGCACCTGCGGCAAAGATGGACAAGCCGTGCCTGTCGGAGTCGGTATTCCTACATTGAAGGTGGACCGCCTCACGGTTGGCGGAACAGCGAAGAAAGATCCCGGCGGCTTCATGCAGTAAATCCGAAATCACAAGAAATCATTCATGTCCCAAACCGAACTGATCACGAAGAACCAAGAACTGAAAACCGATCTTCGAGAGATCGCCCAGGACATCGTGCGCCGCGCCATGGCCGGAGGCGCCACCGATGCCGAATGCGTAGTCCGCGAGGGCGACGAATTTTCCACGCTCGTCCGTCTCGGCCAGGTCGAAACCCTAAAAGAAGCCGGCTCCCGCTCCATCGGCGTGCGGATCTTTCATGGCCAGCGTTCGGCCAGCACTTATTCCAGCGACTTCTCCGGTGACGCGCTCGACCGCATGTTGAAGTCCGCGCTGGAGTTGGCCAGAATCACCTCTGAAGATCCCTTCAGCGGCATTCCGGAGGCCTCGCAACTCGGCTCGCTCGCGGGCGATCTCGATCTCTACTCGGCCGACGTGTACTCACTGCCCGGCGAAGAGCGCATCAACTACGCCCGCCGCGCCGAGAAGGCTGCCCTCGACTACGATCCTCGCATCAAGAATTCGGAGGGCGGCTCGTTCGATGCCGCCACCGGCCATAAAGTCCTGGCCAATTCCCACGGGTTTGTAGGCGAGTACCAACGGTCTTATTGTTCAGTCGCCGCCGTACCTATCGCACGGTCGGAAAACGGCGCCATGCAGCGCGATTACTGGTTCTCGGTTGCCCGCAATCTTGGTCGCCTGGATTCACCGGAAGAAGTAGGAAAGATCGCAGCCCAGCGCACGCTGCGGCGCCTGGGCGGGCGCAAGGTCAAGACGGCCAAGGTTCCCGTCGTCCTCGATCCCATGGTCGCGACTTCCATCCTGGGACATATTTTCGAAGGCATCAATGGAGACTCCGTTTATCGCGGCGCGTCGTTCCTGGCGGGCAAACTGGGCGAAAAGATTGCCGGCGACCACGTCACCGTCATCGACGACGGCACCATGGTCGGAGGCTTTGGCACCTCGCCCTTTGACGGCGAAGGTATCCCGACCCGGCGCACGGTCGCTATCGAGAAGGGCGTGCTCAAGTCATATTTACTCAACACCTACACCGCAAAAAAACTCGGCCTCCAGACCACGGGCAACGCCTCGCGTGGACTCGCCGGGACTCCAGGAATCGGCCCGGGAAACTATTTCCTCGAGCCAGGGAAAAAGACCCCGAAAGAAATAATTGCAGACATTCCAGAGGGACTCTACGTTACGGAATTTCTCGGCCACGGCGCCAACCTGGTCACCGGTGATTATTCGAGGGGGGCCTCCGGGCTATGGATCTCGGGCGGCGAACTCACCTATCCCGTCGAAGAGATCACGGTGGCGGGAAACCTGAAAGAAATGTTCTTCAACATTTCCGAAATCGCCAGTGACCTCGAGTTTCGCGGTGCGATGGCTTGCCCGACCATCCGCATCGACGGCCTGATCGTCGGCGGCGAATAACGACAATTTCAGAGTGTAGATTCTAGATTTCAGATTGGCTGTCTGCGCCAGGCCCGTAAATCTGCCATCTCAAATCTGCAATCTGAAATGCCTTGCTGATCTCCAAGAGTACAATCGTCCAATGGGAAGCCTGCTCCAGCCCTCTCCGGCCGCGGAAGAGCGACCCTCCAACTGGCTTCCGATTATGCTGGGTGTGGTGCTGGTGGTCATTGTCGTGGTGATCGCGTCCCTGCTGTTGCGTACTGATTCCAAAATTGCGAATGCGCCACACCCTTACGCGGCCAACATAAAATTTTCCGACATGAAGATGAGCGCGGCGGAAAACTTTGTGGGATCGACGGTTACATATCTCGACGGCACGGTCACGAACGCCGGAGACAAGACTGTCAGTCGTGCCCTGGTGCATGTCAGCTTCAAAGATTCACTCGGCCAGATCGTCCAGGCCGACGACGTCCCGCTGCGCATTCTCCAGACCAGCGGACCGTACCCCGAGGCCGTAGACCTCAGCGTCGCACCCCTGGTCCCGGCCCAGAGCAAACCGTTTCGCCTCACCTTCGAACACGTCACCGCAGACTGGAACCATGAATATCCGGAGTTGCGGGTAACGGACGTGGCGGTGAAATAATTGTCGAATCGGAGAAGTTGGATAGCTTCGACTTGCGCACGCTCACGCTCATTCCGACAAGCCTCGTCTCGATTCCTCAGGAAGGCTACTCCTGGCTCGAAAAACTGAGTAAGATTCTTCGGAGGAGGGCACATGGTCTTAGATCCCACAGCAGGCTCTTCGTTCCGGTGCTCGATTGCGCCATGGCTGTCGATAGGAAGTAGTGCGAAAGCCATCGATTTCTACAAGTCAGCGTTTGGGGCCACCGAGGCGTATCGCCTTGAAGTGCCCGGCGGAGGCGTGGTAGCCAGGCTTTCCGTTGAAGGCGCGGAGTTTTGCCTGAGTGAAGAGCCTCCAGAAACTGGCAACATCGGCCCTGAGTCTCTCGGTGGGGGTCCTGTCCGAATGATCCTGACAGTGGTGGATCCGGATGCGGTCTTCGCGCGGGCGCTGATGGCTGGTGCGTCTGAGATCTTTCCAGTGGGAGAGGACCACGGCTGGCGATTGGGGCGCGTGGTTGATCTTTCGGTCTTCACTGGGAGATCGGCCGTCCGCTGGTCGTCTAGGCGTCAAGACGAGAGGTTTGTCCCATACTTTATTCCTTTAGAATGTCCCCATGCCTGACGTCAAAACCATTCGGCTGACCGAGACGGTCAAAGCCGGGGGCTGCGCTTCCAAACTGAGCCCCGCCGTTCTCGACAAGGTCCTGGGCAAACTGCCGCGCCAGGACGATCCCAACGTTCTGGTCGGTTTCGATCATGCCGACGACGCCGGCGTTTACAAGATCGCCCCCGGCATCGCATTGGTGCAGACCGTCGACTTCTTCACGCCCATCGTTGACGACCCCTACACCTTCGGCCAGATTGCCGCCACCAACGCCTTGAGCGACGTCTACGCCATGGGCGGCCGGCCCGTCACCGCCCTGGCTCTCGTGTGCTTTCCGGCCACGGGCGACCTGGAAGTTTTGGAGCAAATCCTCGCCGGCGGTCTTTCGAAAATGATGGAAGCGAACTGCACGGTCGTGGGCGGCCACAGTATCCGCGACGAGGAAACCAAGTTCGGATATTCCGTCACCGGCCTCATTGATCCCGCCCGGGTGTTTACCAACGGTAGCGCCCAGCCCGGCGACCGATTGCTGTTTACCAAGGCGCTTGGCACGGGCGTCATCTCCACTGCGATTAAGCAAGGAACTGCGAAGCACCCCTGGATAGACGCCGCCACGCGTTCGATGACGACGCTTAACACAACTGCCGCCGAAATCAGCACCAGTTTCTGCGCGACAACGGACCATGTGGGGACGGGTCTCAGACCCGTCCCGGCCGAGCGCAGCTCGGCAGGCTTGCCCCTCCACTCCATGACTGACGTCACCGGCTTCGGCCTGATTGGCCACGCCCGCGAAATGGCCCTCGCATCGAACGTTTCGCTTCGTTTCCGGATCAGCGAGATCCCCCTGCTCGAAGGCGCTCTGGATTGCATTCGCGCCGGTAACATCCCCGGCGGGCTGAAGAACAACCGGGATTTTGCCGAATGCGTGGTTGGATACGAAGAAGGAATTGCAGAGGAACTTAAGACAATATTGTTCGATCCGCAAACTGCAGGAGGTTTGTTGATCGCAGTGGCGGCGGAACGCTCGTTGGAACTTGTCCGCATTCTGCGGGCCGCCGGAGTACCCGCAGTAGAGATTGGCGAAGTCCTGGAGCGGACAAAGCCGCTCATCACGGTAGCGGCCTGAGGAGTTGGTGCGCCGCCGCAGAACGCGGTAGAGTATCGGACGCGAGGATCGCTCACCAGCATGGCCAATGACCAGGAAAAAGAAGCGGCGGCGCGCGCCAGCCTGCGCTTCGTACGCGATGGCGATATCGTCGGCCTGGGAACGGGGTCAACCGCCGTCTACGCGGTTCGCTTTCTCGGCGAACGAGTCCAGGCCGGGCTGAAGATTCGCGGCATCCCCACTTCTGTTCAGACCCAGAAACTGGCGACCAGTCTGGGAATACCGTTGACGACACTGGCTGAAGTGCAGGAGATCAGCGTTACCATCGACGGCGCGGATGAGGTCGATCCTCAATTGCAATTGATCAAGGGCGGGGGCGGAGCGCTGTTGCGGGAAAAAATCGTGGCCTCAGCTACCAGGAAATTTGTGATCATCGCCGATTCCAGCAAGCAGGTCCCGATGCTGGGCAAATTTCCGGTCCCGGTGGAAGTGATCAAGTTTGCCGAAGCTCTGGTGGCGAAAAAGCTTGCTGCGCTGGGCGCCGTAGTCAAAGTGCGTGCGGATGCCTCCGGCCGCAAGTTCATCACCGACGAAGGTAATCACATTCTCGACTGCCACTTCGGCCAGATCCCCGATCCGCCGGCGCTGGCCCGTAAGCTCGAAACTACTCCTGGAGTGGTCGAACACGGGCTTTTTATCGGGATGGCAAGCATCGCCCTGATCGGAAAGGGCGATCAAGTTCTGGAGTTGCTCGGCAAGCAAAGCTAGCCGGCAATCTCGCGCAGGGCGCTCAGAAATCTCTGCACTTCCTCGGCGGTGTTGTAATGCGCCAGACCGATGCGCAGGAAGCCGCCATCCTTCTCCACGTCGAGCCGTTCGGTGAGATTCAGGGCGTAGTAGTTGCCGTCCCAGGTAAAAAAGCCGCGCTCGCCCAATGTGGTAGCAAGTTCCAGTGGAGTGTGGCCCGCGATGCGCACCGCAACGGTAGGACAACGCCGATCAAGTTTCCCCACATCGCGGATGCCGTAAAACTTTAGTCCTGGAATGACCAGCAATCCACGAATGAGCGTTTCCGCCAGCCCGTGTTCGTGTTGCTGAATGGCGGCGTACCCCGCCACCAGCGCGGCGCGGCGAGTGGAGGCCGAACGGTCCACCTGGCGGCCCAGTTCGGCCAGATAGTCCACGCACGCGGTGATTCCGGCGATGCATTCATGGTTCAGCGTACCCCACTCCCAGCGGTTGGGGATGGCGTTCGTGTTGGCGCGCAGCTTGTAGGGTTGCAGGCGCTGCAAGTGCTCGCGCTTGCCGTAGAGAATTCCCATATGCGGTCCAAAAAACTTGTAGCTTGAACACACCAGGAAATCGCAATCGAGCGCGCGAACATCAATCGGACCGTGGGGCGCGTAGTGCACTGCGTCAATGTATGCCAGTGCGCCTTTCTGATGGGCCAGCCGGATAATTTCGCTTACGTCATTGATCGTGCCCACCGCATTCGAGGCATAACCCACAGCCACCACCCGGGTCCGGCTGCTGATTTTCTGCGCCAGATCGGCCATGTTGAGGGTGCAATCGTCTTCGTTGATGTCCACGAATCGGATGGTCACGCCGCGCTCCTCCAGCGCGCGCCAGGGAGAAACGTTGGCGTCGTGATCGAGATGGGTGAGCACGATTTCGTCGCCCAGCCCCAGTTCGCGGCCGATGGAGCGGCTGACGGCGAAGGTCAGCGTGGTCATGTTGGGACCGAAGACCACCTCATCTTGGGCGCAGCCGAAAAAATCGGCTATGGCGGAGCGAGCGTCGGCGATGACAGAGTTGGTGCGCTGGCTGGTAGCGTAAGCGCCGCAGGTATTGGCGTTCGAGTTTCTCAGATAGTCACTGATGGCGTCGATCACGCGCTGCGGCACCTGAGTGCCGCCGGGTCCGTCCAGAAAAACCGCTGGCTGGCCGGCCACCGTCTGGGTCAAAGAAGGAAACTGAGAACGCACCCGGGCAATATCGAGTGCCGCGCTGTCGGTCTGTGCAGTCGGCATAATAGTTATAGGGATTCAGATTCGTCGTGGCGCCGGCGTCCCGCCGGCTGTCCCGAGGGCATCCTGCCCTGGCGCATCCTCAGCCCATCATCCTCAGCCCATCATGGTCGTGTGTTCGGGCTGGATCTTATAAATCACGCGGGTTTCCGTCGGCTGGCGGTAAGGGTACTTGTCCACGCCGAGATACTTCTTGGCCATCTTGTCGATGTGAGCGTCCGCGCCCTCTTCTGTGATTTCGACCACCCGGCCGCGAATTTCAAGATACCGGTAGGGGTTTTCCGGATCGACAATAGCGAGCGCCACGCGCGGATCGCGGCGGACGTTACGATCTTTCTGACGGCCCTTGGCGGAATTGAAAACAACCAGATCGCCTTCCAGATCGCACCACACCGGCGTGACCTGGGGGCGGCCGTCAGGCATCAGCGTGCCCAGACTGGCGAACGCGCGCTTGTTAAACAGATCACGATACTTTTCGGGGATGGCCGAGGACATGCATACCTCCTGGGTAGTGAGTGCAGCTTTGTGGGATTATAGACGGCTGGCACTGAAGGCAACCATCTGAAATCCACGCCGTGGTCTTGCATCTTTTTCCCGCTCCAGTAAACTACCAGACATTTCAAGATCGGAGTATTTTGGATGGCCAGAGCAATCCTGCGAACTTCGATCGCAGCCCTATGAACCGCCATCGGGTATGGCAGTTTCTGCTCGGATTTGTCCTGCTCTTTTGGTGCGCTGACGGGACGATCGTCGCACAAGCCGCAGCGCCGGCGCCGCCTACCGTCGTCTTCATGACCGACTTCGGCGTGGTGGACGATTCGGTGGCGCTCTGTAAAGGCGTAATGTACTCGATTGCGCCCGAGCTGCGCATTGTGGACCTGACTCATGAAGTCAGGCCGTTCTCCATACTCGACGGCGCCCGCTTTCTCGACGGCGCGAGTCCTTACTTTCCTGCAGGCACCGTGTTTGTGGTGGTCATTGATCCAGGAGTTGGGAGCACACGCAAAGCCGCGGTGGTGAAGTCGAAGCGGGGACAGTATTTCGTGCTGCCCGACAATGGCCTGATCACGCTCGTCCAGAGCCGCGATGGAATTGAAGCAGCACGCGAGATCACGAACCGCGACTGGATGATTGGCGCAGCCCTTTCGTCCACCTTCCACGGCCGCGACATTTTTTCGCCGGTCGGCGCCCACCTGGCCCACGGCGCGGATTGGACGAGCGTGGGGCCGGAACTGGACGTGAAAAAGCTGGTCCGCCTCGATCTCGTAGCTCCCCGGCTCGACGAGCACGGCCTGAGCGGCGAAGTCATGGCTACCGATGGCCCGTTCGGCAACCTGGTGACCAACGTCAGTGGTGAAGATTTTCTCAAGCTGGGTTACGGACACGGACAAAATGTGCACGTCACCATCGGCAAGACGGAGTTAAACATTCCTTTCGTCCGGACCTTCAGCGACGTGCCCCTTAAGAAGCCCCTGCTGTACATCGATTCGCGAGGCCATGTGGGTCTGGCCGTCAATCAGGGCAGCTTCGCGGCCATGTATTCCATCCAACTGCCGGTCCCGATTTTGTTCTCGCGCGCGAAAAACTAATCCTTGAAGGGATCGCGTGGATGCGGACCTGCCCTGAGAGTCTGTGACTTTTTTGATGTCGTCAAAAATCGAGGTTGCAAACAAAATAGTTACGACGACAAACTGGTCATAAATTCAAGAAAGTCACAAACTCTGAGCGCAGTCGAAGGGAACTCGCCCGCGCAACCTCCAGCAGAAAACTAGTGCTGGGCCCCTGGCGATTCCTCAACGTCCTTCGCCATCTCGGGCAGCACCGCGCGCAGCAGGGCGACGAAGTCGCCTTTCACCCGCTCCCCGGTCTCCAGCACTTCTTCGTGGTTGATCACCTGGTCAAGAATTCCGGCAGCCATGTTAGTCACGCAGGAAATGGCCAGAACTTTCATTCCCATGTGGCGCGCAGCTATCACTTCGAAGACGGTCGACATCCCCACCAGATCGGCGCCAATCGTCCGCAAATACCGAATCTCCGCCGGAGTTTCGTAATTGGGCCCCAACAATCCCGCATACACGCCCTGATAAAGCGTCTTGCCTGCCCTCTTTGCAGCGGCCAGCGCGATCTCGCGATAAGGCTTCCAATACGCTTGTGTCATGTCGGGGAAGCGCGGGCCGAAGCGCTCATCATTGGGGCCGATAAGCGGATTGTGTCCCTGGAGGTTGATGTGGTCGGTGAGCACGACTAGCGCGCCCTGTTTGTATTCCAGATTGATACCGCCGGCCGCGTTGGTAAGAATCACGGCGCGAATATTCATGCAGTCAAACGCTCGCATGGGGAAAGTGACTTCGTGAGCGGAGTAGCCTTCGTACAGGTGAACGCGTCCCTGCATGGCCGCCACCGGGACGCCGGCCGCGTTCCCGATCACCATCTGCGCGGCGTGTCCAACGGCCGTCGAGCGCGGGAAAAACGGAATGTTGGTGTAGGGGATGCGCGTAGCGTCGGACAGTTCGTCGGCGAACCCACCCAGACCCGAACCCAGCACCAGCCCGATCCTGGGGACCAGCGAAGTCTGCGACAGCAAGAACCGGGAGGCCGCCTCGGCTTTGGTAAAATCGTCAGTCATTTCGAAACTACTCTTCCCGTGAGTGAAGCCCAGTCCCGAACGGGCAGTTATCGCCGCTTCTTCGTCGTTGTCTTGCCCGCGACTTTGGTGGGTACGGCCCTTGTCCGTACATCCGTCTTCATCAGTGCCATCAACTTGCTCACCGACCCAACTTTTTCCAAATTCCAGATCGCATGGGTCAGCTTCTTCTGCGCTCCTTCTGACAGTACTCCTTCTGCCAGCGCCGTGAACTTCTCCTCGACTTCTGCGTCCGAGAGCGGGTTCCGCGGATCGCCCTTGGGGTAGTCCAACTGCTTGGTAAACGTCCGCCCGTCGGTGGTCGTAAGGTTTACGATCACACGCTGCAGCGCCGGGAAAACTTTCTCGATCTCCGGATCGGCCACCACTTCGACCTTCTTCAGCTGTGCCCGGATGGTGGGGTCCATGATCTTATCCATCTCGAACTGCACCGGCGTGACCTGCCGCTGGGCGATCGCGGCCGCAATCACGTAAGGCAAAGAGTGGTCCGCGGTCTCCTTCGTCCGCGGATCGTACTTGCTGGGATCAGAAAGAATGTCGGCAGCTCGCGCCAGCGACCGAATCTGGACTCTCTCCACCTGCTCCGGCTTCAGGTCGCTCGACTTGACGATGTCGAGCACCGCGGAAATCGGCGTGTGAGTAAGAGCTTCGGTCGGAAACGCCTTCATGCCGCACTGGGTAATGCGCCATGACTCGCCCAGCCCATCGGTCAGCAGATTCAACTTCCACGACGGACCGAAGCAGTAGGTCAAGCCTTCCTTGCCGTCCACCACGTGCTCAGGCCCGGTGTAGCCTCTCTCAGCCATGAGGGCCGCCAGCACGCCGCTTTGGGTGGCCATCGGATCGACCGTGTTCTTCATCATGGTCAGCCTGCCGGCAGTCACCGCGCCCAGGGTCGCATGGCGGCTGGCGGAAATGCCGATCGCGTGCTGTATCTGCTCCCATCCCAGATGAATGGCGCGCCCCGCGACGATAGGCGAGACAAACGCAGTCAGCGTGGCGTGATGCCAGCCACGTTCGCGAATCCCCGGAAACGCGGCCTCGCAGAAGCGCATCTCGAACTCATGTCCGAGGACAAGTCCAACGATCAGCTCTTTGCCATCACTCTTCGCGCGCTCGCAGCCCGCCAGGGCGGCAGGAAAAATGTCGGAAGGATGCGACGGGTCCTGTTTCCAGTAGATGTCGTTGTAGTCCATGCAGCGGATCATCAACCCGTTGGCCAGAGAGGCTGAAACCGGATCGATGCGCTTGCCCGTGCCAATCACGGTCGCCGGTCCCCTTCCAGCAACTTCGTTGAGCACTTCGAGCGCAATTTTCACATCGTGCTGCTGATATCCGCCCAGCGCGCAACCGAGGGAGTCGAGCAGAAAGCGCTTGGCCTGGTACACCGCTTCCTGCGAGAGTTGCGGATAGCTCAAGCCGGCAGCCCAGCGCGACATTTCGGCGGTGATGGTTTCTTTGACGACGGCTTGCTTCGTAGCCAACACAAAATCTCCTATTTCAGCTTGATATTCTTTGGGTTCTTGAAGGGCAAGAATGCCATGAAGTCGGCGTGGTGCACGATGTACGCTTCGGTGGTGCGCTTCACCAGGTCGCCTTCCGCGGCGTGCGCCGCGATGATGTGGCAGACGGCATCCGGCACGCCACACTCCAGCGCCAGCGCGACCCCGGTAAAAGGATGGCGCAACGCTTCTCCACGTTGGCTCTGCCGGCTCTTGCCATCCGCGCCGAGTTCATATTCCAGCAGCTTGCCCACATCCGCCAGGATGGCGCCAGCGATTACCGTGTCTATGTGGATGGGCAACGCGCGCCCCATGAACTCCTGCATGGCTTCCGCGCTTTGGCGCGCAATGTGCACCACGCACCGCTTGTGCTCCATGAAAGTTATAGGGCAGTTGGGCACCAGCAGCGTGAAGGGAATACGATTCAGATCGTCAGGCTTTAGCGGACTGCGCTCCAATGCCTTGACCCAGGTCTGAGTGACCTGGTTGCGCAGCTTCTTGTCTTCGATCCATTGGATCTCCGGCCAAAGCTTGGCGACGGCCTCGTGCATTGGTTAGCCCTCCGTGACGAAACGATTTAGCTTACCGTGACGATGCAGCAGGAGTCGAGTGCAGAGAGTGAGCGCGGGTTTCGGAACTGTTCCCGACCGCCCCGAATGCACAGAGAGATAAGCTGCCATTGCCTCCTGGCGTCTGCCGAGGTTAGGATAAGCGGCCATGACCAAACCTCTCGCATTGTTCGCTCTCTTCCTCATGCTGATGCTGACTGCAGCAATTGCCACCGCACAAAATGCAGGTCCTTCATCTGCGGACACTGCCGCCGTGTACACCATCCGCGAAGGCTATGTGGACGCTCACGGCCTGATGATCTATTACAAGACTTTCGGGCGCGGCAAGCCGTTGATGCTCCTGCACGGCGGGCCCGGCGCATCGCACGATTACTTCCTGCCTTATCTGATCCCGCTCGCCCGCCATTACCCGCTCATCTTCATTGACGAGCGCGGCTCCGGCCGATCGCAGACGCTGGAAGATGTCTCCGGCTACACCATCGAAAACATGGTGGAAGACGTCGAGGCCGTGCGCCAGGCCCTGGGCCTCGGCCAGATCAGCCTGCTGGGACACTCCTACGGCGGTGTGCTGGCTCAGGCCTATGCGCTGAAATATCAGAAGAATCTTTCGCGGTTGATTCTGGCCAGCACCTTCGCGAGCACAAAGGCCATCAACGAAGTATTCGTCCGCATGAAGGAAAAGATGCCGGCGGACCTGCGCGAGCGCCTCAACAAGATGGAAGCCGAGGGTCTCTACGGCCACGGAAAGGACTACGAGAAGAACCGCTACACTGCCGAGTACATGACCGCGGCCTGGGGCGAGGGATACTTTCCCTATATCTATCAAAACCGTCCGGACGCGAACTATGACCCGGTGGACGGCGGAAAGATATCGTGGGAGCTCTACCGCGAGATGTGGGGCTCGCACGGAGAGTTTGTGATTGACGGGAACTTGAAGTCTGTCGAATACACCGACCGCTTACCCACAATCAAAGTTCCCACGCTCATACTGGTGGGCGATCATGACGAGTCCGCCCCTTCGCTGTCGCAGGCGATCCAAAAAAAAGATTGCCGGCTCGCAACTGGTGATTCTGCCCAAATCGGGGACATGACCTTCGTCGACCAGCCGGGGATGTTCGAGAAAGCGGTAGAGGAGTTCTTCGGGACGTAAACGAAAAATGAAGGACGGGCGTCCCCGCTTGTCCTTACGCGCCAGTTCGTCCATGCGGCCCTGGGCCGGTGCGGTACTGTCCTTCCGGGCGGCGTCGGACGATCCGTCCAGTGTTAGAGTGCCATCTAAGGCCCTATGAATCTGAAACTCGCAGGATTGGCACTTCTGGTTCTGGCTCTGCTGGGATCATCCACGGCGCAGCAGGGCGCCGCGACGGGCGAGCCCATTGTGCTGCCGACCGCCCCGCTTCCCAAGGGATTCCTGCGCCAGCCCTATCGCTTCAAACTGGAGGGGCAAGGCGGCATCACCCCGCTTAAATGGGAGGTGACTGCCGGATCGCCGCCGGAGGGCATCGAGTTGGCTCCGGACGGAACCCTCAGCGGTACACCCACCGAAGTCGACAGTTTTCATTTCGTTGTGACCGTGACCGATAGCGGCAAGCCCGTCGCTCAAAAAAAGAAAGAATTCACCCTGGACGTGGTGGCCCCGCTCGTGGTCGAGTGGAGCAGGAAACCCAAGGTGACCGGCCGCAGGCTCGAAGCTGCCATCCGAGTTTCCAACCAGACCGGCGAGGATTTCGATTTCACTCTGATTGCGTTGGCGGTCAACGAGTATGGCCGGGCCACGGCCGTCGGCTATCAGCATTTCACCCTGAAGAAAGACACGGACGAGTTTGAAATCCCGTTTGCGGAAGACCTGCCCCGGGGAGCCTACGAGTTGCACGTAGACGCAGTCGGTGAAGTAGCGCCCACGAATACCATCTTTCGCGCCCGGCTGGCGCCGGCAGAAAAGCTGCAGGTAGTGCAGGGGCCTTGAGCTGCGCGTGAAGAAAAAATAAAGAGCCCCGAGGTAATGTTACGCCCATTCGTCTCGGCCAGTAGCTCGCTTTAGACCCTCGTCGACCTGCTCTCGTAGCTTTACCCTTGCGGGCTGCCACGCGCGATCTTGCTTGGGCTCCGGGCTCACCGCCAACCGGACAAATCTGCCTAACGCCTCGGGACTCTATCTTGCCTCCGACATATCTTCACTGTTCGCCTCGACCAGCGCTTTGCTATAGACCCTTACCCGCCTTCCCTCCGTCATCTTGCGATGCGAAGAGTGACTCGGCTTGAGCCCCGGACGCTGCACTAACCGGGAAAACTTTAGAAGCTGTCAAAGAACGAGTTCGTTTTTACTCCTTTCATTTTTAGAGTCAATAAAAAAGAGGGCGTTCTATCTGCTGGAAAATCAATCGAGTGCAAGCCGTCCACAGCCGTGTGCTGCAATCCTGGTGCAGTCCGCGGAAAAGTGGCTGGCATTTTCCTTTACCACGCCCGCGCTTTTCCAAGATTTCCTTCGGCTACACGGCCGGGTGGGAGTAGTTCCGAAAAACCCTCCACTGTGAAAATCCAGGCAAGAATATTGCTGCAAGCCAAGTTTTGCCGTACTTCCGCGTCCTCATCCTTGCGTGCTTTGCGGTCCTTGGCGTACTTTGCGGCCAAGAGCTCTTAACCGCAAAGATCGCCAAGGGCGCAAAGAACTCGCCATCGGGTAAAATGCCCGTTCGAGCGGGAGGATTTCTTGCGACGGATGGCTGGGTTGCTGGCTCTTGCGCTGATGCTGTCCGCACTGACCAGTCTGGCGGAGCAGAAGAGCTCCAATCCTGAGCAGCGGGCGGCGCGCCATTTCGACTCGGTCCGCCAGCAGCCTGGGCTCTTGCTGGCATTTTTGCGGGAGATGCCGAAAGGCGGCGACCTGCACATCCACCTTGCGGGAGCCATCTACGCCGAGAGTCTGATCGACTTCGCTGCCCAGGACCACTTTTGCGTGGACCGCACCACGTCCCTTCTGATCGCGCCTCCCTGCGACGATGCCTGCGACCGCTTCGCCAGCAAGCCGGCCATCCGCTGCGCCTACCAGGACCACGTTCTCTACAACTCCATCGTCGATGCCTGGTCCATGCGCAACTGGAGCGGCGAGGAACCCGGCCACGACCACTTTTTTGCTACCTTCGACAAATTTCTTCCGGCGATGACCAATCACCTGGGCGATTCGATTGCCGAAACTGCGGAACGCGCGGCGGCCGACCATCTGCAATACCTGGAACTCATGCATACTGCGGACGGAATGCTGGCGCCAGAACTGGGCGCCAGGGTCGGGTGGGACGATGATTTCTCCCGACTGCGGCAGAAACTGCTGGCCGCGGGGCTAAAAGATGTCATCGCCGTTACGCGCCAACAATTGGATCGCGACGAGGCCAAAATGCGTCAGGTCCTGGGCTGCGGTTCGCCCCAGGCCAGCGCCGGATGCGGCGTCACCATCCGTTATCTGTATCAGGCGTTACGCGGACTGCCGAAAGAACAGGTCTATGCGCAAATTCTTCTGGGCTTCGAGCTGGCACAAGCCGACCCGCGCTTCGTTGGATTGAATCTTGTAATGCCTGAAGACTGGTACGTGCCCATGCACGATTTCGAACTGCACATGAAGATTCTCGACTACCTGCACGGAATCTATCCCAAGGTCCACATCAGTCTGCACGCTGGGGAGCTGGCCATGGGCCTGGTTCCGCCTGAAGGTTTGGCCTTCCACGTTCGCGAATCGATCGAGAAAGGCCATGCCGAACGCATCGGACACGGCGTCAGCGTGATGAACGAACATGACGCTCCCGGTCTTCTGCAGGAGATGGCCCGGCGCAAGGTGATGGTCGAGATCTGCCTGACCTCGAATGACGTGATTCTCGGGGTGCGAGGCGAAGAGCATCCCTTGCCGGCATATTTGCGTTACGGCGTGCCCGTCGCTCTGGCGACCGACGATGAAGGCGTGTCGCGGTCCGATATGACTCACGAATATGTGCGCGCCGCCGAAACTTATCATCTGAGTTATGCAGACCTCAAACGACTGGCGCGACAAAGCCTCGAACACAGCTTTCTGGCCGGAGCAAGTCTTTGGTCTGAAACACAGGGGTCTGAAAACCACGGGTCTGATGCCCGGGCCAATCATCCAGTCACTGCCTGTGCCAGCGACCGCTCCGGAGCTGCCAACGTCTCCGCTCGATGCGAAAAATTTCTCGATGCTAACGACCGCGCGCGGGTACAGTGGGAATTGGAAAGCGAGTTGGCTGAGTTTGAAGAGAAGTTTTAACGGGAGCAGGCGGAGAGCGCCGCTTTCGCAGCTTGGAGTGAGATATGGGTCAGACCATCGTTGAAAAAATTGCGCAGGCACATCTGGCCGAGGGGCCAAAACGTCCGTTGCGGACCGGAGACTTCGTGGCCATCCGCCCGCACCGCGTGATGACACACGACAACACCTCGGCGGTGATCAAGAAATTTCAAACCATCGGTGCAAAGAAAATTCAGAATCCCAAACAGCTGGTGTTCGCCCTCGACCACGACATCCAGAACAAAGACGATGCCAACGTTCACAAGTACCAGGCCATCGAGGGTTTCGCCAAATACCACGGTGTGGATTTCTACCCCGCAGGTTCAGGCATCGGCCATCAGATCATGGTGGAGCGCGGATACGTTCTTCCCGGCTCCTTTGTAGTCGCCTCCGACTCGCACTCGAACATGTATGGCGCGCTGGGGGCAGTGGGCACCCCGATCGTGCGCACCGACGCCGCCGCGGCTTGGGCGACCGGCGATTTCTGGTGGCAGATTCCGCGCTCCATCCAGGTCGTGCTGGAAGGCACGCTGCCCGCGGGTGCGACCGGCAAAGACGTCATCATCACGTTGTGCGGGCTCTACAACCACGATGAAGTGCTGAACGCTGCCGTCGAATTCAGCGGACCTGGCGTGGCCAGCCTCTCCATGGACGCGCGTTTTTCGATTTCCAACATGTCGACCGAGTGGGGACCGCTGGTGGGCTGGTTCCCCGTGGATGAGGTCACGACCAAATATTTGCAAGGCGTAAAGCAGCGCCTGGCGGTACAGGGGATCGAGCGCTTCACCGATCGGGACATTACCAAATGGTCCGAGACCCCTCCCCAGCCCGATCCGGATGCCGTGTATGCCGCCCGCATCGTACTCGACCTGTCACAGGTGACGCCCCATGTATCCGGACCTGACACGGTTCAAATCATGTCCTCCCTCGCCGAGATCGAGAAACAGAAAATTCCGATCCAGAAGGCGTACCTGCTCTCCTGCGTGAACTCGCGGGTTGAGGACCTGGCAGCTGCGGCCACCGTGCTGCGCGGCAAGAAAGTTGCGCCCGGGGTGAAGTTGTATCTGGGCGCAGCCAGCAAATGGGTGCAGGAAGAAGCGGAGCGGCGAGGTATTTGGCAGACTCTGCTCGATGCCGGCGCGAATCCTTTGCCTGCAGGCTGTGGCCCGTGCATCGGTCTCGGAGTGGGATTGCTGGAGCCAGGTGAGGTGGGAATTTCCGCCACCAACCGCAATTTCAAGGGCCGCATGGGATCGCGCGACGCGAAATGTTATCTCGCTAGCCCGGAGGTTGTGGCTGCTTCCGCCGCTGCCGGTTACATCCGGGGACACTACAAAATGGCGGACCGAACGCCGGCGCGGGTCTACCAGGAATTTTCCACCGGCGCCGCGGCAGAGAAAGTCGAGATTCTTCCCGGCTTTCCCGAGCGGGTACGCGGACGGCTTGTGTTCTTGCCGCAAGACAACGTGAACACCGATGCCATCTACGGAAAGGACTACACTTACCGCGACGACGTCACCCCGGAAACCATGGCCCAGGTTGTGATGGAGAATTACGATCCCCAATTTGCCACGCGAACGCGTGCTGGGGACGTGGTGGTAAGCGGCTTCAATTTCGGCACTGGGTCAAGCCGGGAGCAGGCAGTCACATGTTTGAAGGCAAAAGGCATCCCGCTGGTGATTGCCGCAAGTTTCTCGCAGACATATCTGCGCAACGCCTACAACAACGGATTCCTGTGCGTTGAGGTCCCGGGACTGGTGAAGCGGCTGCGCGAACAGTTTGCCGAAATCGGGGCGAAAGAAAAGACCATCGTTCCCGGCGACGAGATCGCCATTGATTTCACCTCAGGCATGATCACCTGGCGCGGAGAGAAATTTGCTTTCCCCGCCTTGGGTAGCGTGCCGCAATCGCTGGTGATCGCGCAAGGGGTAGAGAATCTGGTGGCGAAGCGTTTGGGTTTGGGCTAAGTAATTTCTTAGGAGACCTGATGGCGAAACACACAGTCGTGACCATGCCCGGTGACGGGATCGGAAATCAGGTCTTGCCCGCGGCCTTGCGAGTCCTGAAGGCGGTCGGCTTCGACGCCGAATACATTCACGCCGACATCGGATGGGACATCTGGTGCAGCGAAGGCAACGCACTGCCGGATCGAACCATCGACCTGCTTAAGAAACACAAGCTCGGCCTGTTTGGCGCCATCACTTCCAAGCCCAATAAGGAAGCCCAGGCCGAACTGAAGCCGGAGCTGCGCGGCAAAGGTTTGGTTTACTACAGCCCGATCGTGACCATGCGGCAGAAGTTCAACCTCGATATCTGCATGCGCCCCTGCATCGGCTTCACCGGCAATCCGCTCAACTACATTCGCAAGCGCACCGACGGCGGATTCGACGAGCCTACGATCGACACCACGGTATTTCGCCAGGGAACCGAAGGCATGTACGTGGGCGTGGAGTGGACGAACCCTCCGGAGAATGTCCGCGCCGCACTGAATACGCATCCCCGGTTCAAGGCATTCAGCAGCGTGCCCGGTCCTGATCTCGCCGTCAGTGTGCGCATTATCACCCGGGCAGCCGCACGGCGCATCGTTACCGCGGCATTTGAATACGCCAAGAAGCGCGGCTTTAAGGGTGTCACCATCTGCGAGAAGCCCAACGTGGTGCGCGAGACCTCGGGCATGATGGAAGAGACCGCGAAGGACGTGGCCAAGGGCTATCCCGGAATTGTGCTTTGGTCCACGAACATTGACGCACAACTGATGTGGCTGAACAAGAATCCGGAAGAGTACAACGTGATCGTCGCCTCGAACCTGTTTGGCGATATCTTGTCCGACGCATTCGCCGGACTGGTGGGCGGGCTGGGCTTTGCCGCCTCCGGCAACCTCGGAGACGAGGTCGCAGTATTTGAGCCGACGCACGGATCGGCGCCCAAGTACGCCGAGCTGAATCCTCCGATTGTGAATCCCATCGCCATGATTCTCTCCGCCGCCATGATGCTCGACCACGTAGGTGAAAGCGCTAGAGCTGACCGCATCCGCAAGGCCATCGCCGAGGTCGTGAAAGAAGGCAAGGTGCGAACCTACGACATGATGCGAATTTCCGGCGGAGCGAAATCAATTGGACAAGGAGCAGCGAGTACGATTCAGATGGGCGATGCGATTCTGGAAAAGCTGGAATGAAACTGAATCGGCCTTGGTTGGCGGGAATTGAGGTGGCGAGGGCAAGGCTTGTCCTGAAGCGAAGTTGAAGGATGCCCTCACGACAGCCGGCGAGACGCCGGCGCTACATCGCGAGAAGTTATGACAGCTTCTGGGCAAGAAAAGTCGGCAGGCTCGGGCGAAGCCGGGCATTGTGGCCGAGACGTCCGTTCTGACCTGCACGTGGCCATCGAGGCGCGCGACGGCGGCGGCCTCGAAATCACGATGCAATCCCGGGTCGCGCCCTACTATGGCGAATCCATACTGGCGCACGCACGGCAGGTGCTGGAGGTGCTTAGCATCAAGCACGCCCGCGTTGAAATCCGCGACGAGGGCGCGCTGCCCTTCGTCATCTCGGCGCGGATCGAGACTGCCGCGCGGCGCGCTGGGCTGGGCCTGGGACGCAAGGCATCGCCGGAAAGGATCCCGCTCCCGGAACCGTCGCCGCGAGAGCGCTTGCGCCGGTCGCGCCTCTACCTTCCGGGTTCCGAGCCCAAGTACTTCATCAACGCGGCGCTGCACGAGCCCGACGCCGTCATTTTGGATCTTGAGGATTCCGTTCATCACGCGGAAAAAGACGCTGCTCGCATTCTCGTCCGCAACACGCTGCGCGCGGTTGATTTCGGCAAGTGCGAGCGCATGGTGCGCATCAACCAGTTGCCCATGGGCCTCGAAGACCTGGCGGAAATTGTTCCCGAGTCGCCGGACCTGGTGCTGCTCCCCAAGGCGGAACTTCCTCAGCAGGTCGCGGAAATCGACCGGATGATCGGCGAACTCAAGGGCCGCTACGGCATCACTCGTCCCATCTGGCTGATGCCGATTCTCGAATCCGCGCTCAGCATTGAGAACGCGTCCGCCATCGCTCAGGCGAGTAAGAATGTGGTCGCACTGACCATCGGACTCGAAGACTATACCGCCGACCTGGGCGTAGCCAAGACACCGGAGGGTCGCGAGTCGCTCTACGCGCGTTCGCGGTTGGTCAATATCGCGGGAGCGTTTGGCATGCAGGCCATCGACTCCGTGTTTGGCGACGTAGCTGACGTGGAGGGGCTGCGTCGCTGGGCGGAAAGTTCCCGAGCGCTGGGCTTTGAAGGTATGGGCTGCATTCATCCCGGACAAATTCCGGTGATACATGCCGCCTTCGCGCCGTCGCAGGCCGAGATCGAAAAGGCAACGAAGATTGTGGCTGCGTTCGAAGAGGCACAGCAGCGCGGCTTGGGAGTGGTCAGCCTGGGATCAAAGATGATTGATTCGCCGGTGGTGCAGCGGGCACAGAAACTGGTAGAACTGGCGAAGCGCATGGGCACGGCGTAAATAATGACTGATCGAGCCGAACTGGTGCAGAATGCCGCGGGACGCATGGTCCCGACCATGGTCAATGGCAAGCCCCAGATTCCCTACCTAGGCGTGGCCAAGTATCAGCCGCGTGGCCGCAAGGCGGCCACCCCTGTGCGCTCGAGCAAGGACTATCCCGACAACGGCGACAAGCGTGTTCCCGATCTCGAGACTGCGCTGCGCCAGTGCGGACTGCGCGATGGCATGGTGATCTCGAACCATCACCATCTGCGCGACGGCGATCGCGTGGCGCTCATGATGCTGGAAGCCGCGGCCAAGTTGGGCGTCAAGGACCTGCTCTGGTTTCCCAGCGCGTCGTTTCCCTCGCAAAAGGCCGCCATCGAACTGATGCAGTCGGGCGTGATCCATCACATTGAAGGCTCGATGAACGGGCCTCTTGGCGATTACTGCACGCAAGGCAAAATGCGCGGCCTGGGCGTTTTGCGGTCGCACGGCGGCCGCTGGCAGGCCATCCAGGATGGCGAGGTCCACATTGATATCGCGGTGATTGCAGCGCCTACGGCCGACGCCTTCGGCAACGCCGAGGGATCGCATGGCAAGTCGGCATGCGGATCGCTGGGCTTCGCCTTGGCCGATTCGACCTACGCCGACCGTGTCATCGTGGTCACCGACAATCTGGTTCCGTTCCCCTGCATTCCGTGGCAGATTCAGGGCAACAATGTCGATCATGTTGTGGAAGTCGATTCCATCGGTGATCCGGCAAAAATTGTTTCGGGCACCACGCAGATCACGCGCTCGCCCGACCGCTTACGCGTGGCCGAGTACGTGGCCCGCTTCCTGCGCGACACGGGAATCATGCGCAATGGATTTTCTTTCCAGGCCGGGGCAGGCGGTATCGCGCTCGCATTCGTCGACTACCTGCGCCGCATGATGAAAGAAGATGGCGTGAAAGCACGCTTCGTTCGCGGCGGATCGACCCGCTATCTGGTAGAAATGCTGCAAGCAGGATTGACCGACTACATTCTCGATGGGCAGACTTTTGATCTGGACGCGGTGAAGTCGATTGCCAGCGATCCCCGGCACGTACCCACATCGCCGTTTACGTCCTACAACTATCACGGCAAGGGATCGTTCGCGTCCATGGTGGATGCGGTCGTGCTGGGCGCGACCGAAGTGGACCTGAACTTCAACGGCAACGTGGTTACCCACTCCGATGGTAGGCTTCTGCACGGCATCGGCGGCTGGCAGAATTGTCTGCAGGCGGGTTGCACAATTCTTGCAGTTCCGTCTTTCCGCGATCGCATCCCGGTAATCGTCGACGAAGTCACCACCCTGACCGGCCCCGGCGAGTTGATTGATGTAGTCGTGACAGAGCGCGGCATTGCCATCAATCCGCGGCGCCAGGACCTGCTCGATGCGGTGAAAGATTCAAGTTTGCCGATCCGGCCGATCCAGGAGATTAAGGCGGAAGTCGAACGCATCTGCGGCGGCAGGCCGGTTCGCCCGAAGCTGGGGGAGCGTCCCGTAGCTGTCGTCAAGTGGGTGGATGGAACGGTACTCGACACGGTGTGGCAGGTTGGCTAAGGGGCACTCAGAGCAAATTCAACAGCCACGGATTAACGCAGATGGGCACGGATTGAAATTCCTCCGTTTCGATTCCTGGCAGTACACTGACCTTCAACTTCCAAGGTTATCCACGTAGATCCGTGGAAATCCGTGGCAAGGTGTTCTTCGCTACTCATTCTTCATCGCATCAATCAACTGAAAAAGCTGGGTGCGGTCCACCACTTCGACGAAGGGCTTCCCCTGCGCCTTGTTGCTGACCACATAAATGGTCGGAGTGTGATTGATGCCGACCCGCTGGCCGGTATTTTTGTCCTCGTTGATCGCAGCCGCCAGTTTCCCCTGTGGATCGAGGACGAACGGCAGGTCCACTTTGTGATCAGTGGCGAATTTTTCTGCGAAACCGCGTAGCGTCGGCGGCGTGATCTCCGGCTGATGCTGAAAGATGTAGTCGCGAAAGTCATTGCCCAGCTGTTTCGACTGGGTATCAAAGTAGCGGGCGATGATGGCCGCGTCGAACGACCAGTTGTGCATGGGCAGCGGGAAATCGTGGCGGACCACGGGAATCTTGTAAGTCCGACCAGCTTCCGCCACCAAGGGAGCGGCGCGGCGGCAATCGGGACACTGCAGGTCTTCAAACACAACGATTGCGACCGGGGCACCTTTGGGAGGCCGCAGCGCGGGATCGACAGTCTGAGCCGAAGCCAGGGAAGCAACCAGCAGAAAACCGAGGGCGAGTACGCAGTGGTTATTCATATTTGTCTTAGATGCCTGTTTTAGACGATTGCCTGCATCCTATGGTAACCGATGGGGAAACGGTTGCGAAGGCAGGTTCACAGCAAGCGCAACTGGCGGCGCTCCAGCGCCAAGAGCCTTTCCTTGATGGGCAATCCGCCGCCGTAGCCCGTAAGCTTTCCATTGCTGCCGATCACGCGATGACAGGGGATCACGATCGGAATCGGGTTGGAACCGTTAGCCAGGCCGACCGCGCGCGAGGCGTTGGGGTTAGCGATCCGCCGAGCGAGTTGGCCGTAGGAAATGGTTTCTCCATACGGGATTTCGCATAGGCGATTCCATACCGAGAGCTGAAATGGCGTGCCTTCGGGTGCGAGAGCAAGATCGAAGCTCTCCAGCTCTCCCGCAAAATATGCACGGAGCTGGCGGATGGTTTCACCGAGCGCTTCCGCATCGTTACGCCATTCGGGATCGGCTTGCACCCGCTTCCTTCCATTCACAAACTCGATGCGCCTCAAGCCGCTGTCGGCGGCGACGAGCAGCAGCGGCCCGACCGGACTTTCTATCCGGGTATAGGAGGCGACGTTCGCAGCGAGGGTCGCAGTCATTATTTCCTCTCATTTCAGAGGCGGCGTCAGCCCGTGAGGTATCGCTTCCAGCGTGCTAAATGACGGCAGCCTGCTCGCGCCGTTTCGCCTGAATCTCGATGAAGACATGGACCAGCGCAACCGCAGCCGGAGTAACGCCGGGGATACGAGAAGCATGCCCAAGGGTGCGAGGACGCACCTTGATCAGCGTCTCTTGTATCTCGCGAGAGAGTCCGCTGACCGAACTGTAATCGAACCATTGCGGAATAGTGTGCTGTTCGGCTTTCTTGAGGCGTTCAATGGCGCGCTGCTGCTGCAGCAGGTACCCTTCGTACTTGATTTCCGTTTCGACCGACTTGAGTTCGTTGCGCATTGATGAAGAGAAAACAGCCATGGATTCGCGCGGATTTCCACGGATCTCTTCTCGATCAAAAAACTCAGGAGCCAGCTCGCGAAGCACCGGCAGCAGGCGCTCGATGGTGACCTCAGGACGCTTGAGCAACTGGGCCAGGCTCTGGCCGATGGCGGACAGGTAATCGGCGTTCGCCGCTGCCGAGCTTTGCTCGGCCGGGCCGACGAGGGCGTCCGCCCCTACGTGGTTCCCTGGGCGGCCGGCTATTTGCTCGAACATCGAGTTGGTCAGTCGAGTGCGTTCCAGCAGCTGTTTCATGGATTCGTGGCGCTGCTGCTTTGCTAAAAAATCAGCCCAGGCTGGATCGGATATCAGGCCCACGCGGCGACCGTGCGGGGTAAGGCGTCGGTCGGCATTGTCAATCCGCAGATGGAGCCGGAACTCTGCACGCGAGGTAAACATGCGGTAAGGCTCCTTGGTGCCCTTGGAGATCAGGTCATCAATCAAAATCGCGGTATAAGCCTCGGTGCGATCGAGGATTAGCGGCGCCTCATTCCTGACTTGCAATGCCGCGTTGATCCCCGCCATCAGCCCCTGGCAGGCGGCTTCTTCGTAGCCGCTGGTGCCGTTGATCTGTCCGCCCAGGAACAGGCCGGCAATCTTCTTGGTTTCGAGGGTTCGCTCCAGTTCGGTCGGGTCGATCGCGTCGTATTCAATAGCGTAGCCGGGCCGCAGCATGTCTGCGTTCTCGAGGCCGGGAATCGACTTCAGTATCTCCAGCTGCACTTCCACGGGCAGAGACGTGCTCATGCCATTGACATAAATCTCGTGCGTGTTCATGCTCTCGGGCTCGAGAAAGAGCTGATGAGTAATCTTGTCCGGAAACTTGACGATCTTGTCTTCAATCGAAGGGCAGTAGCGCGGCCCCACGGAATGAATTTGCCCACTGTACATCGGGGAACGATGCACGTTTTCGCGAATGATGCGATGAGTCTCGGGCGTTGTCCACGCGATGTAGCAGGGCACTTGCGAATCGTGATGAGCGACTCGCCGGGTGCGAAAACTGAAAGGCGTAGGATCAGCATCGCCTGGCTGCACTTGAAACTTAGACCAGTCGATGGTCCGGCCGTCGAGTCGCGGCGGCGTCCCAGTCTTGAGCCGGCAGCCGCGTAAACCGAGTTGCTTGAGCGCCTCACCCAGCAGCACCGCAGCCGGCTCCCCGGAGCGTCCCGCGGGATATTGCTGCTCGCCGCAGTGGATAAGCCCGTTGAGGAACGTGCCCGTAGTAATGATGACAGCGCCAGCACCGACCGTGCGTCCGTCGCGTAGCCGAATGCCGCGGACGGCACGTCGGTCATCAGTCACCAGTCGTCGGTCGTTAAAAAAAACGGTCGAGGAAATTGCATTTTCGCGGACTGACGACTGACAACTGGCGACTGACGACTGCTCCACCATCAAATCCGCAACTTCCGCCTGCTTGATCTTCAGGTTGGGTTGCGATTCCAGCACCTCGCGCATCTTCAGGCGGTAGGCTTGCTTGTCGCACTGGGCGCGGGGAGACCACACTGCCGGACCACGCGAAGTGTTGAGCAGTCGGAACTGGATGCCGACCGCGTCCGTAATTTCCCCCATGATGCCGCCCAGGGCGTCCACTTCGCGGACCAGATGCCCCTTGGCAATGCCGCCCACCGCCGGATTGCATGACATTTGCGCGATGAGATCGACGTTAAGCGTATAGAGGGCTGTCTTCAGCCCCATACGGGCAGCGGCCATAGCAGCTTCGCACCCAGCGTGTCCAGCTCCGACGACAACGACATCGAATTGTTCGGTGAAAGACGGCATGACCAATTCCTTATTCTAGCAAGGACCACGTGGGGACACCCGGTGGCTGTGCCCGCGTGGTCTTTGCTAGAACTGCGGTCCCCTGACATCCGTGAATGAAGCTTCCTGCCACTGAGAAGAGGAGACATATCAATCGCTGGCGCCCGCTTCGTGATTGTTCCCCCCGGACCCGTACGCGACGCCCGGAGAAAG
>CATPBJ010000067.1 GCA_955652395.1 uncultured Terriglobales bacterium
GGTTAAGGGTTTGATCTATGAGAACAAGATCTTAAATTGCAAAGTTCGCCAAGGACGTCGCAAAGGACGCAAAGACGGCTGAAATTAGGTTTATCTGGGGCGGAGAAGATGATTCACACAGAGACCGACTGGTACTCCACGTATGCGCCCTTGAAATCGGTAATCTGGTGGTTTCCCTCAAAGTGCCAGACGCGAGTGGCCACCTCATCGATCAAATCCTCGTCGTGCGTGACGAGCAGTACAGTCCCGTGATAGCGCTGCAGAGCGATATTGAGCGCGTTGATCGATTCCAGGTCCAGGTGATTGGTAGGTTCGTCGAACACCAGAACGTTCGGCTTTTGCAGCATCAGTTTGCAGAAGATCAGCCGTGCTGCTTCTCCTCCAGAAAGGACCTCGGTGCGCTTATCGCCATCTTCGCGGGGAAACAGCATCTGCCCCAGCAAGCCGCGAATCTCTTCGTTGGATGCGGCGGGGTCCCACTGATGAAGCCATTCGAAAGCGGTCATTCCCGGCTGGATCAATGCCTTGTGATCCTGGGCGAAATATCCCACAGCAGCTTCGTGCCCCCAAATGACTTTTCCGTCGCTTAGAAATGGCCCGTCATATCCGCTGGTCTGGCGCAGTTCAGCTTCCGGAATCGTTGGCGAATTTGCCAGCAGCGCATTCAAGAGTGTAGTTTTGCCCGCGCCGTTCCGGCCCATCAATGCGATTTTCTCGCCACGCACGATGCTGGCGGCAAAGCTCCGAATGACTTCGGCGTCGCCGTAAGACTTAGTCACGCCTTCCAGTTCCAGGATGTGCTTCCCGGACGGCCGCTTTTGCTCAAACTTCAAATAGGGACGTTGAATGTTCGATCTCGCCAGCTCCGTCACTTGCAGGCGCTCTACTTCTTTGCGCCGTGACTGCACCTGGCTGGATCGAGTGCCGGCGGAGAAGCGCGCGATGAACTCGTTCAGCTGAGAAATTTTCTTTTCCCGCTGCGCATTCTGCGATTCGATCTGCGATCGGATCTGCGTTTTCGCCACCACCATGTCGTCGTAAGTGCCCGTGTAAGTAATGATGGTTTCGTAGTCGATGTCGGCGATGTGGGTGCACACCCGGTTCAGGAAATGACGATCATGCGAGATCACAATCACCACGCCGTCGTATTGATTCAGGAAGCCTTGCAGCCAGTGAATCGAGTCCAAGTCCAAATGGTTCGTCGGTTCGTCGAGCAGGAGCGCTTGGGGATGTCCGAAAAGCGCCTGGGCCAGCAGCACGCGCACTTTCTGTCCGCCCTGCAGCTCGCCCATTTTTCGTTCGTGCAGTGCGTCAGGAATATCCAGGCCTTCGAGAAGGATGGCCGCGTCACTTTCGGCGGTGTAGCCGTCCTCCTCGCCCACGATGCCTTCGAGTTCACCCAATTTCATGCCGTCCGCGTCCGTCATTTCCGGCTTGGCATAAATTTTGTCGCGCTCCTCCATGGCCGCCCACAAGCGCTTGTTGCCCATGATGACGGTATCGAGCACGCGATATTTGTCGAATGCAAACTGGTCCTGGCTCAACACGCCCAGTTTTTTCGGGCGTACGACGGTTCCCTTCTGTGGCTCAAGCTCGCCGGTCAGCAGGTTCATGAAAGTGGATTTGCCAGCGCCGTTTGGCCCGGTCAAGCCATAGCGCTTACCCGGCGTGAAGCCGGTAGATACCTCGTCAAACAGAACTTTGGCGCCGTAGCGCATTGACACGTTACTTACTGAAATCATGGTATTTACGGGAACTGCGGGAAATTGCCCTAAGGGCGAGGACGCAGCTTCTACGTTAAGAATATCACGAGCACCGGGGCTGACCGATGTTTCGCGCCCCGCTCGCGCGCCGAAGGTAACAACCCGGATAACGGACCCCGGGTGCCCCATGCTTCGCGCACTTTGCGAAGCATGGGATTCCACGGTTCGGTCCCACTTGGGATTTGAAGGTCGGTGACGATGCTCCCCGCTATGGTTTCTCCCACGTACCCGATTCCGCGGAACGGAAAATGGCTTCGATCACCGCCATGTTCTTGACCGCATCCTCAAGCGAAACTGGCACCTCACCGCCTTCGCGCACCGCACGAGAGAAAGCATCGCCCTGAAGGGTGTACTGGTCACAAACGGGAAATCCCTCAACCGTGATCCCACCACCGAACACATCGCGCCCGTCGTCGATAAGGATCCGGCAAGGGCGGTCAGGCGGAGCATTAAATGGAATTTCGATCTCGATTCGCCCCTTGGTTCCGAAAAACTGGCTGCGCTGATAGGGCACCAGCTGCATGCTGCACGTAAAGGTGGATTGCCCCGAGGGAAAATCGAGCATCGCTGAAGTCAGTCGGTCCACTTTCATCTGCGGATCGCGCTCGACCAGTCCCAGTACTCGCGTGGGCTCTTCCCCGAAAATGAAGCGTGACGTGTTGATGGGATAGCATCCGATATCCATCACCGCCCCCCCGCCGCACTCAGGAATGTTGCGAATATTTTTAGGGTCGTTGTTGAAGTAGCTGAAAAAGCCCGTGGCTGCGCGCAATTGGCCGATTCGGCCCGAAAGAACCAACTCACGAGCCCGCAGCCATTGCAGATGGGTGCGCACCATGAAGGCCTCACCGATCTTCACCTTGGCGCGGTCTCGCACCGCTAAAAGCTGCCGGGCTTCCGCCACCGTCAGGCTCAGCGGCTTCTCGCACAGAACATGCTTGCCGGCTTCGGCCGCTTTGATCGACCAGGGCACGTGCAGCTGGTTCGGAAGCGGATTGTAGATCGCATCAATCTGTGGATCGGCCAGCAGCTCTTCATACGATCCGTAGGCCTTGGGCATGCCGAGGGCACGTGCCGCCTCTTCGGCTTTGCTCCGGTCGCGTGAGGCGATCGCGGTCACCTCACACCACTCGCCCTTCTGCATACCAGGTATCACTTTTTTTACGGCGATCTTGGCCGCGCCGAGGACTCCCCATCGAACTTTGTTAGCCATATCCAGATATCATAGCCGTAAATTCTGGTTCGAAAAAAACACACTCGCTGCTCATACCAGAGGATCACTCTGACCCCGCGGTAGGTTATGCTTACCCGATGCCGCTTCACGCTCCAACGCGGGACCAGCAGCTGATTCAGATTGTGAATTCAGCGCTGGCCGATGCATTCCAAAAGAGCAGTAAATGGCTGGCCTGCAAGCCCGGTTGCTCGCAGTGTTGCGTCGGGGTATTTGCCATCAACCAACTCGACGCCATCCGGCTGAGAAAGGGACTGGCAGAACTCGAACAACGAGATCCGCAGCGCGCGGCTCGCATTCTCGAACGGGCTCACGCATCTGTCGCGCGGCTCTCTCCAGATTTTCCCGGAGATCCGGCGACCGGATTGCTGAATGACGACGACTCCGATGAAGCCTGCAAACACTGGGACGACTATGGCAACAACGAACCTTGCCCGGTCCTCGATCCGGAAAAAGGAACCTGCGAACTCTATGAATCCCGCCCCGTAATCTGCCGCACTTTCGGGCCGGCGCTAACGTCAGAGGGTGACCTGGGACACTGCGAGTTGTGCTTTGTCGGCGCCACGGAAGAAGAAGTGATGGTGAATGAAATGCATCCCGACCCGGATCATCTGGAAGAATCTCTGTTGAAAGAACTGGAAGAAACCACAGGCGCGAAAGGAGAAACGATCATTGCCTTCGCGCTGGTGTGCGGGGAGTAGGTGTCATCCCGAGCGGGGCCCCGGCCGCGCTTGCGCGGTGAGGGCAATCGAGGACCCCTACCTTGCCACGGCCTCATCAGCTCGTAGGGTCCTTCGACTCCGCTCGGGAGGACAATTAGCTCAGCTCTTCTTCTTTTCCAGTTCGCTCCAACGTCCATAAAGTTCGTCTACCGTATTCTGGGCTTGTTCCATTTCCGCATGCGCGTTCAAAAGACGCGGGCCGTCGCTGGCAATTGCCGGGTCTTCTAGTTGGACGCGTTTGGCTTGCAACAACTGTTCGGCCTCGGCGACGCGCTCCTCGATGGTGGCGTATTCTCGCGCCTCCAGATATGACAGCGTGGTTTTCGCCGGCGAAGTTCCTTCAGAAATTGCAGTCCGAGGGGTTAGACGCGCCGTAGCCTTCGCCGACTGCTTGCTCTCCGCCTGCCATACTTCCCATTGCGAGTAGTCGGCAAAGCTTTCTGCGCCGCCTCGTCCATCCAGGCCAAGCACAATCGTAGACACGCGATCCAGCATGTAGCGATCGTGTGTAACCAGTACCAGTGAGCCGCGAAACTCGAGCAAACTCTCCTCCAGTATTTCGAGCGTCGGGATGTCGAGGTCGTTGGTCGGCTCATCCAGCAGAAGCACATCGGCAGGCTGAAGCATGAGTTGCGCGATCAGCACTCGCGCCCGCTCGCCTCCGGAAAGCCGCTCGACGGGCTGATTCAGCTGCTCCCCGGTGAACAGAAACCGCGCCGCCCAGGACGCCACGTGAATGACCCGGTCTTGATAAATCACTGAGTCGCCCTCCGGAGCCAGCGCGCGGCGCAAAGTCACATTCGAATCAAGCTCGCGAGTCTGGTCGAAGTAGACGATGCGCAGCCACTCGGCGCGGCGAATCTCTCCGCAAGTCGCGGTCAGTTCGCCGCGCAACAGTCGCAGCAATGTGGTTTTACCGCTGCCATTCGGTCCTACCAACCCCACTCGCATTCCTGCGGTGAGGATGAAGTTGACCTTCTCAAACAGCGTGCGATCTTCAATCTGGTAAGCCACATCTTCCAACTCGATCAGCCGCTTGGTCTTTCGGTCGCTCGCCGAAAAATCGATTTGCGCGGTGACGGTTCGGGTCCTGACATTCAGGTCTGCGAGGTCTTCCATCAATTCATTGGCTTTGCCGATACGTGCCTTGGACTTCCTGGTCCGGGCTTTGGCCCCGCGGCGGAGCCACTCAATCTCGTTGTGGACCAGATTTTCCAGTGCTTCCTGACGCTTCGATTGCGCGTGCAGAAATTCTTCTTTCTTTTCCAGGAAGGCACTGTAATTTCCCCGCACCCGAAGTATGCCATCGGGATAGACCCGGCTCAGCTCAGCCATGTCGGTGGCAATATTCTCCAGAAAGTAGCGGTCGTGACTGACGATCACGCTGGCGAATGCCGCCTGCGCCAGCAAGTCTTCGAGCCACTCGATTCCCGCCAGGTCCAGGTGGTTGGTAGGCTCATCGAGCAAAACCATATCCGGCGCCTGAACCAATGCCTCGACAATCGCCAGGCGTTTCTGCCGTCCCCCGGACAACGCCACCGCTTCCACGTCGAGGTTTTCGAAGCCAGCGCGGCCAAGAGTTTCGGCAAAGCGAGTTCCGCGTTCGGTCGAGTGGACTTTGCCACGCTCCATCGCGTCTTCCACCACAGACCGCACGGTTGCGCCGGACCTGAATTTGGAATCCTGCTCCACGTAGCTGACCCGGAGCCGCTTGCGGAACGCGACTTCGCCAGTGTTCGGATCCTCACTGCCGGCCAGAATTCGCAGCAGCGTGGATTTGCCGGAACCATTCGGGCCGATGAGCCCGATCCGGTCGCCCTCCGTGACTGTAAAAGACACGTTCTGAAAGAGCGGGTTCGCTCCAAAGGCCTTAGAAATTCCCTGTACGTTGATGATCGGTGGCAACGGCTGGCGGTCTCCCAAGTATTTATTGAGGGTATCAGGAAATGAGCAATACGCAGGTCAATAGGGGACTAGTTCGTTGCGCCCTTTGCGTCCTTTGCGGTTCAAGCCCTTGACTGCAAGGGTCGCCAAGATACGGCTAGACACACCGAAGTCTCACTTTGCGAAGGTAAGTCCGTGAGGCACCGCATGAGGGAAGACGTAGGCATACAGCATCACAATGACTCCGACGATTGCGCCCAGCGCCACCGAATGCCACACCACGAAACGGAAGATCACACCTTCATTCCCCACCTGGTTGGTAGCCGCGGTGGCAATGGTGATCGATTGCGCGTCCACCATTTTGCCCATCACGCCGCCCGCGCTGTTGGCCGCGCACATGAGCACGGGATCGATGCCGAGCTGCTGGGAGGTAATGCGCTGCAGACTGCCAAACAGGGCGTTGGACGACGTGTCGCTTCCGGTCAGCGCCACTCCCAGCCAGCCCAGAAAGGTGCCGAAAAACGGATAAGCCCAGCCGGTTCGAGTAAACGCCAGGCCCAGCACCGCATCCAGCCCGGAATATCGCGTCACGTAGCCCAGCCCGAGCATGAACGAAATTGCGATCACCGCCAGGCGCATGCGCGCCAGCGTGTGCCAGAAAGTTCTCCCGATCCGGGCCGGCGACAAACCCAGCAGCAGACCTGAGATGATGGCCGCGAGAAAACAGCCCGTCCCAGTGGCTGACAGCCAGTTGAGGTCGAAGCGCGCAGCTTCGGGAGTCGGCTTGGCAACCACAGGTGCTGCACGATAGACCGCGTTGTGCAGATAAGGCACGTCCCAACCGGGCGGACCGGGTCGCGCCGTACCATCCGCCTGCACAACCTTGAACGCCGGCGTAGTAGCTTGGTTCAACGCCAACTTCACTCGCGGCAGACCCCAGACCAGCACGACAACCGACAAAATCGCAAACGGCATCCAGGCTTTCAGAACCTTTCCCACCGGATAGGAGCGGACTTCGAGGTTTTGGTCGAAATCTTCCGCGGCCCACTGGCCCCCGAACGAGTCGGCGACTTCTTGGGCGGGCGTAGCAATTGGATTTTTTCTCTGGTCATAGTCGAAGCGCCAAATTTTCTCCGGCTTCCACAATTTGAGGAAGGCAATAGCTGCCAGGACCGAAACCACTCCGCCCATGATGTCCACCAGACTGCTGTCCACATAGTTTGACCAGAAAAACTGAGTGAGGGCGAAAGAGACGCCGACCACCAGGATCGCAGGAAAAACTTCCAAGGTCTCCTGCCAACCCACCATGGTCCGGACTAACCAGAACGGCACAATTACCGCGGTAAAAGGCAGGATGCGTCCGATGGTTGCACTGAGATCCGATTCCGGCAGACCGCAAGCGGCCGCCAGGGTGTGGATGGGAATCCCGACGCTGCCCCAGGCCACCGGCGCCGTGTTGGCGATCAGATTCAGCGCCGCCGCGTGAAACGGTCGGAAGCCCAGCCCAATCATCAGAGCGCCTGCGATGGCCACGGGTGCGCCGAATCCAGCCGCGCCTTCAATGATAGCGCCGAAACAAAACGCCACCAGCAGCACCTGCAGGCGGCGGTCAGGTGTGATTCCAGCCACCGATTCCTTCATGATTTCGAACTGGCCGGTTTCGACAGAAATGTCGTAGAGAAATACGGCCGCCAGCACAATCCAGGCAATCTTGAGCAACCCAAACGCGACCCCGTACCCGAAACTTGCCACCGCAAGGGTCACCGGCATCTTGAAAAATAGGACCGCCACAAAAGCCGCGGCTGTCGCGCCAGAGATGGCGCACCAGTGTGGCTTGAGCTTCAGTCCAACCAGCAATCCGAACAATACAAATAGGGGCAGGGTCGCGACCAGCGTAGAAAGCCACCAGCGGCCGAAAGGGTCATAGACCTGAGTCCAGTGCACGATGCGCTCTCTTTCAGGAACTTGAAACCCACTTTATCTCCGACTGCCAATTCGCTCACCCCCAGCTCGCGGGCACATCCACGTACGACCGGTCCAGCGCTGCAACGGATGTGCACCCCAGCAGCTTGAGGGTACGTTCCACATCCGCCCGCAGGATTTCAAGCGCCCGAGTGACGCCTGCTTCTCCTGCGGCGGCCAGGCCGTACGCATACGCACGTCCGCAAAGGACCGCCCGCGCCCCAAGGCAAATCGCTTTGACAATATCGGAACCACGACGAATCCCCCCGTCCATCAACACTTCGACCTGACCGTTCACCGCCGTCACGACCTCGGGGAGCGCTCGCAAGGTTGCGGAAACGCCGTCGAGCTGACGTCCACCGTGATTCGAGACGACCACCGCCGCAGCGCCTTCGTCCACCGCACGGCGAGCATCGTCCCCGGTAAGCAGACCTTTGATGACAAGAGGCCCGGGCCATTGCTTGCGAATCCAGCGCAGGTCCTCCCAGGTCACCGCCGAGCGCGCCAGCGCAGCACCGACATCCACCAATTCCATTGGTCCCTTCCCGGGGATGACTACATTCGGCAGCTTGGACAAACCGCCGTCGAGCAGGTAACTGACAATCCATCCTGGACGCGCCAGAATTTGTGGAAGAAACGGAATCTTGGACAGCAGGCTGCCGCCCATCAGTTCTTTCATGCCATTGCGGAAATCGCGCTCGCGCAATCCAGCGACAGGCGTGTCAATGGTGACCACAAGAGCGGCGCAGCCGGCCACCCGGGCCCGTTCGATTACCGCTTCGGAAGCCTCACGGCCTCCCATCAGATACAGCTGAAAGCACACCGGTCCGGTGGAGGCTGCTTTGACGTCTTCCACTCGATGTCCGGAGATAGTCGAGAGAATATACGCTGTGCCCGCGGCTCCAGCGGCTCGTGCGGCGCCCGCCTCGCCGTCAGGATGCATAAGCCGGCTGTAGCCTACAGGTGCCAACAGCGCAGGAAATGAAACGTCGAAGCCCAGTACGCGCGTCCGCAAATCGCAGTTGGACACGGGTACCGCATAGCGCGGCCGGAACGTGAGATCATCGAACACGCGGCAGTTTTCCCGCAGCGTGACTTCACCATCGGCGCCGCCGTCGAGGTAGTCAAACACCGGTCGCGGCAGGCGAAGTCGGGCCAGGGGCCGGAAATCTCCAATACTGACCACATGTGGAGATGCCACCGCGCGGGCCGCCCTGTTCATCGCCTAACTCCAGCCGGAGAATCAGTTTGCTCCATGCATGCTCTCGAACTCGGATCCAGGATTTACCAAAGCACGCGATTATACCGGAGAGGCGGTCAGCCAGACCGAATGGGCTCGCTGAAGCGCCCGGCCTGCGGTTCAGGCAAAGTTCGAGCGAAGTACCAGGTTGCGCGGATCTTAAAAATGAGGGCGGCGCCCCGCGAAGCGTGTGCCTAGCTGCAATTGGGATTCGTGCCGGCAGGCTGAGTTACATTGACCGTCACGTGGCCAACAATCACCGAGTCGGATTTAGGAGTTCTCGGGCTACTCGTGGCGGTGATTTCCAGGCCGGTGCCGCAGCCAAGCCCCGAGGTGGCCACCCCATTCTGATCGATACTGACGATCTGTGGCGCGCTGGACTCCCACAACACCTGATCGGTTATGTCCTTGGTGTTGGGAGGATGCGAGTAACTGCCCAAAGCCTTGTAATGCAGCTCAAGACCCGCACCCTTAATGGTCGCGTCCTTGGGTGAGATATCGATCGAGACCAACCGTTGGTCATGACCGCAGCCAGCTATGGCCATAAACCATGCAAGGATAGTGGCAAGGGTAAGTCTTCTTGTTGCGCGCGACATCTACATCATCTCCCGGGTGCGAAAATGCGTAATCTAGCGTAAGACAATGGGAAAGGCAAGGGCAGTTTCTTTCCAACCTTCAAACTTCACAACAATACCAAACCAAACAGGATGAGCCAACCTGCCTTGTCTGAAATCCGCGGTTGATGGTGATCGCAATGACCAGATTGTTCGGGACTCTCGGTTTCTGGCTGGTGAGTATTTCCGTCGTTGGGCTTCAGCTCTTTACTCCCGCTCAAATTCTGGCCGATCGGCCTGCCAAGTTCGCAACTGGGTACAACTGGTCAATGAATCCAGTTGAGGAAATGACGCAGCCGGGCAGCAAGATCGTCAATCTCGCATCCTGTCCCCCTGGCGTAAGAGGAAACGACCCAGAATATTGGGTCATTGGGTCCTTATCAATGGCTCGGAACCGGCTAAGGTCACAGGCGGAACCTGCGCCGGAGACGGCAGACCCGGGACTTCTGCAGACAGTCCGGAAAGGTCATTGTGCCGCCGGGAGAGTACAAGGCATTCGCGCGAGTCTCGATTCGCTCCTCCAACCTCACCGTGGATTTCTCGGGATCCATTCTTGAATGCTGGATGGACGACACCTGCATATTCGTCGGCGACCCGAAAAACTCGAACGCGTATCAGGACATCACCGTGATCAATCCGCAAGGGCGTCCCACCGTCGTGAACGGCCCAAAGCCGTTCATTGAGGTCAACGCCCAGAAGACCAGGCTGTTTAATGTATCCACGCGGGTCAATTCGGGAGGTGGGACGTTCGGCAGTTAGGTGCAATTGGACGACGATGAGTCGGATCAACCGCGCCCCGCCCTGATCGCCACCAATTGCGATTCGCTTGGGGGCTGGACGCCGTTGTGGGTGAGCTGCAATTCGGCGATGGCTCCGTCCGTTTTATCAGCAGGGAGCGTTTCTTCTGGCGGTAAAACCCAATGCGGATGGCGGGCTGTGGACAAACCTCAAGGGCCGGATTAATTTCTCCACGCTGGGGACCGGGCCAGGGCACATCATCACGCTTTCCGATTCCAATTTCCAGAAGACCATCGCCACGGCGAACAATCGGCCCAGCAACGACGCCAATGATGCATTCATCGGCTACGACCAGGGAGACGGGAACCCGCTGCATGTTGGGATCAGCTTCGAAATGCCGGGGATTGAAAGAAATGGCTGGAGCGGCTTACCTCTACGCTCAAGATGTTCACCGTTCCAGTCTCGATTCCGTCGCTCGCGCCCGCCCATGGCTCTGATCCCTGCATCCCGGGCACAGAAACCTGGGACTCCAATTTCCTCTATGTCTGCGTAGCCAGGAACACGTGGAAGCGCACTCCACTCGCGTCCTGGTGAGTTGACTTCCTGAGCGCAGGATGGACATGTGGTTGCCCTAAACGCCTGCCGAAGCTGCTTGCGCCTTAACCGCCACGGAAGCGTTAGAGGTGTTCACTTTCAACAACAGGTCAGAAATGACAATGTGATCGGCCGGTTTAGAGAAGTAATAGCCTTGGGCGAAGCCGCAATCCAGCGCTTTGAGCTGGTTTACGTGCTCTTCCGTTTCGGCGCCTTCTGCCACGGTCGCCAACCCCATGGTCTGGGCCAGCATGATGATGACCTGGACAATCTTGTGACTCTCCGCGTCGGTGTCCATATGAGAGATGAAAGCTCGATCGATCTTCAGCGAATCCACCGGAAACTGCTGCAGCCGGCTAAGCGATGAATATCCTGTGCCGAAATCATCCACGCTCAGGCGCACTCCGAGTGACTTGAGCTCGGACAGTACCGAAGCTGCCTTCTCCGGGTCGCCCATGGCAATGGTTTCGGTAATTTCCAACTGCAGATTGTTGGGATCGAGCCCGGTCTGCTTCAGGGTCTCCCCAATCCCTTTCGCCAGGTTGGGATGCGCGAACTCCTTCGAAGTAATGTTTATGCTCATGCTAAGCGGCGGCTCGGCAGGAACTTGAACATGCCACGCACGCAGCTGTTCGCAAGCCTCGCGCAAGAGCAATCGGTTCATGGGAATAATTAGGCCGGTCTCGTCGGCCACCGCAATAAACTCAGCGGGCGTGAGCAGACGGTCTCCCCGTTGCCAGCGCGTCAGCGCTTCGAATCCGGTAATTCTGCCAGTCTTCAATGAAACAATCGGTTGGTAGTGAGTTCTGAACTCGCCCAACTCCAGACCTTTGCGAAGTTCCGTCTCCAACTCCAGACGCCGAACCGCGCCCTCATGCATGGCCGTATCGAAGA
>CATPBJ010000068.1 GCA_955652395.1 uncultured Terriglobales bacterium
ACCTTCAAGAGTGGCCAGGTCGGCGGCTACATTCTGATTGCCCGCATCGAAACTCACCAGTAGCCATACGTAGGCTTCGAACTTGTCCGCCGCCACACCCCGGCCATCTTTAAGTAGCTCACCGAGCTTCGCCTGCGCTTGAGGCAGGCCCTGCATAGCCACTTTGCGGAACCACCCGGCAGCGTCGGAATAGTAGTTTCTTTGCAATCGGATCAGCCCCAGCAAATGTGCCCGAAGGGATCGCCCTGGTTTGCAGCTTTCTGCAGCCATGACTCGGCTGCCTCCCGCGGAATTCCGTTTCCGATGTAGTAGAGACGCCCCAGCAGCCAGTCGGCCAGGGGATCATCCTGCTTGGCCCTTTCTTGTACCAGTTGGCAGCTTGCCCGGAATCCTGCGAAACCACTGATCCGGTGTCATAAAAATACCCAAGCACGACCTGCGCTGGAGGATAGCCCAGTTCAGCCGAGCGGCGAAGATGGTCCACGGCGTTCAAATCGTTGCCGCTGACGCCAAACGCCCATCAGGCTGCTCATCCCCTTGTTATAGAGCTGCGGGGCATTCAAGCCCAGCGTAGGAGTCTGAGCGAAAAGGGCAGGAGTCAACATCAGGTAGAGCAGAAGGGACGAAGGAAGACGACGGAGCATGTGGGCCTCTCAACTGTTAATGGTCGTTGGTCGCTAGTCGCGGGTCAATACCCGGCAGGCTCTATTGGCGGAAAAAAGCCACGTGGATCAACGACCACGACCAACGACGAACGACCGCTTCAGTCCAGCCTCACCAAGAACACTTTGCCTTCAGCCGTTCGTGTGTCCCGGGCGACTTCCTCCGCCCTCTTGCGGTCGTCCTGCAATACTCTGACACGCACCCACCAGTCGCCTATCGGGCTGCCGAAGCTCAGCACCCTGGCGGTTTTGTAGCGCCGTGAAACCTGGTTGGCGATCGTACGCGCGGCATCTTCGTCGGGGAAAGAGCCAATCTGTACCGCCCATCGCCCACCGTGGTCGAACGACGCCGGCGTGCGCAACACCTCCAGCCGTACCTTTGCCACACCCGCCTGCCATATGTCTGCTTGTTTTGCAGCGGCCAGCGAGAGGTCGACGATTCGCCCTTCCACAAAGGGCCCGCGATCGGTGATTCGCACGATGGTGGAATGACCGGTCTTGAGGTTCGTGACGCGCACCGTCGATCCCAGGGGAAGAGTACGGTGAGCCGCGGTCAGCTGATGCATGTCATAGATTTCGCCGTTCGAGCTGCGGCGATTGTGATACGGCGCCCCATACCAGCTAGCGTTGCCAGTTTCGACCGAAAGAGGTCTTGTTCCTTCAGGAACGGAGAGGACATTCGCCGCCTCGTCCGCTTTTTCCTGCCTCTTGTCTGCATTGGATTGCGGTGTTCCTTCAGCCGGTTTCGCTGTGGAGGGTTTGGGGGTGGGAACGGTGGCTGACGTTGAGGTCATCGGCGGCGGTGGCGGGGTAGCGATCTTCGCCTGTTTCTTTCCGCCGCAACCGCTCAACATCAGTGCAGCCAGCCATACCGCGAGGATACAGCTGCACAGATGCTTCCTTATCGGCGGTCGGACTTGACCTCGTCCAGATAGTCGGCCAGCTTGGACATCTTCTCGGCTGCGACCCGCAATGCCTTGGTGGAATGTTGACGGACTGCCGGGACTACTTCGTCGTTGAGATAGGCGATGAATTCCGCTGTCTCCTTTTCCATGCGGTCAGCGGCCTCAGCCACTGATTTGTTTACCCGTGCCGAGGCGTCCTCTACCTTGCGGTTGAAGTCCTTCATGCTGACAGTGTAGCTGTCGGAGCACAAAAATGCGCAGCCATCGCGTGCGGATGGCAGGTCTGGTCATTATTCCCCGCGACTGCCCGATGGTCAACGGGGGAACATAGCAAGTAAAGCCCCAGCAGTCGATGGTCGTTAGTCATACACAGGATTATTGACACGGAGTCCCCACTTGGACGACTAAAGTCGATGGCTGAAGTCCGAGGTCCGAGGTCTGATGCCTACTGATAGAATTCCTGCCATGAAGAATCGTCTCGCGATCCTTACGCTTTTGTCCACAACCTTGTTGCTGCCCGCTTGTGCCGTGTGGCGCGAGCACCCCGCCAGCAGCAAATGGACAGATGCCACTGGCGGCGAAGGACTGGAGCGCAGCTTCTGGAGAGAAGTGAAAGCCAAGAGATGGAATGAGCTGGAACACCACATCGCCAGTAACTACATTGCCCTTACGCCGGAAGAGGGCCGGCTCGATAAAGCAGCCACGCTGGCCCATCTGCAGCAATTGCAACTCGACGACTATACCCTGGGCGACCTCCAGGGCGAAATGAACTCTGACACTTTTGTCGTGACTTACACGGTCATGATGCACGGCACCTTCGCTGGCCAGCCTTTACCCTCAGAACCGGTACGGATGATGACGGTCTGGCAGAAGCAAAGCGCCGGTTGGATGGCGATTGCCCACTCCGTTCAGGGGCCTGAGAAAAAATAGCTGCCGGGTTCGAGCATAATCGTTGTCCAGTTTCCGCGTGATGAAACACCCCGCCATGAATTCAGATGACCGCCGGAAATTCGATGCCTTGACGACCCGTCGCTGGCGGCAGCGCCTGCTGTCGTGGTACGACCACAACCGGCGCGAACTGCCGTGGCGTCAGGATCGCGATCCCTACCGGGTATGGCTTTCGGAAATCATGTTGCAACAGACCCGCGTCTCCGCCGTGCTCGACCACTATTGCCGTTTCCTACGGCGCTTTCCGACGGTGCAGAGACTCGCCGCGGCGCGAGAATCATCGGTGCTGGCGGCCTGGAGCGGCCTCGGATACTACCGGCGTGCCCGCATGATGCATGCCGCTGCGAAGGCAATCGTCAAACAGCACGGAGGAAAATTCCCCGGCGGAATCGCAGATCTGCGCGCCCTGCCCGGGATCGGCCGTTACACGGCAGCCGCAATTGCCAGCATAGTGTTCAATGCGCCCGCCGCCGTCGTGGACGGAAATGTTGAACGCGTGCTGGGACGCGTGTTCGGGGCTGGCCTGGCAGGCGAGCCCCTCTGGCAAACCGCCGAAGCGTTACTTAGCCGCCGCCGCCCGGGCGATTTCAACCAGGCCATGATGGAACTAGGTGCGGTCGTATGCCTGCCTCGCCAGCCACGATGCTCCATCTGTCCCGTGTTCAGCCTGTGCGCCACGCGCGGAAGTCTTCAGCAAGTAAAAAAGCCAATTCGTCAGAACCGGCGCGACATCTACTACGCCCTCGACCGTCGCAACAGTTCGATTTTCCTGGTGCAGCGACCGAAACACGCGTCTCTGATGCCAGGCCTGTGGGAATTGCCGGAAATACCGATATCGAGCGCGTCCCGCCCGTTCAGCCTCACCGTGCGGCACTCGATCACGGTGACGGATTACAGAGTGCGCGTGATGCGTGGTCCGGTGCCGGTTCAGAGCAGGGGACGATGGGTACCGAAAACACGCATCCCGCAACTACCGCTAACGGGGTTGGCACGAAAAATCCTCCGGCAGGCGCAGGTCATCTAACCGGGAAGGGTCGAGGCAAGGCCCCATGAAATGGCTTAACTAGGTGTTTGGAAAACGCACGGGAGGGCACACGATGGCGGCTTTGGAACTAGGAACAACAGCTCCAGACTTTACCTTGCCAACCATGGATGGCAAGCAGTTTTCGCTGCGCGCGGCGCTGACGCGAGGGCCCGTTCTGGCTGCGTTTTTCAAAATCTCTTGCCCCACTTGCCAGTACGCCTTTCCTTTTCTGCAGAGGATCTATCAGGCGCACGGAAACACAGCCGTCACCATCATAGGTATTTCACAGAATGGGAAAAAAGATACGGGCGCTTTCCTGAAGGAATACGGCATAACGTTTCCCATCCTGCTGGACGACACCAACTCGTATCTGGTGTCCAACGCCTACGGGCTCACAAATGTTCCGACCATCTTCTGGATCGCATCGGACGGCGAAATCGAGCTTTCCAGTGTGGGCTGGATAAGAAAAGAGATGGAAGAATTCAACCAGCGCGCTGCCCAAGCCTCGGCGGCGCCCACCAACGCGCTGTTCCGGTCGGAAGAGCAAATAGCCGACTTCCGCGCTGGTTGAGGATCGAAAAACTAGCCCGCGGTCGCGGGCTCAATACGGACGTCAGACCTCGGACCTCGGCCCCTGTCTCTGCGGACCGACTCGCGTGCAATTGGCCTGCGCAGTCGAAGGTCCCCTACAGGCTGGATTGGCTTAGGGTTGAATTTCGTTTGGCGCGACTTTCGGCAACCGCGCTCCGAAATGCCGCAGTGCTCATAGGGCCCTTCGACTGCGGAGCCGCTTTGCGAGGCGAAGCAGCCACCTCCGCTCGGGGTGACAGATCAGGAAGGGGTAGCTGGTCTGACCCTTGACGTCCGAGGTCCGCCGCCCAAAGTCCGACGTCCATTCTCTCCTCTCCCTTCCCGTACAATACAAAGTTCGCAACCCACTCGGAGCCCCAAAGCATGCGCAAGAACTTCACTCTGCTGTCGCTGGTTTTTCTGATTTGTGGTGGATTGGCGCAGAACTCATCCCGGCCGATGTCCATCCATTTCCCGCCTGCCGCGATTTCCGCATTTCAGAAAATCGACGGTGAGCGCATTCGCGCTCATGTGCGCTTCCTGTCTCACGATCTGCTCGAAGGCCGCGGAACCGGGCAGCGTGGCAGTGATATTGCTGCGGAATACATTGCCACGCAATTCGCTCTGGACGGCCTAAAGCCCGCGGGCGACAACGGCACCTACATGCAGAAGGTTCCTATGGTCGGCATCACGCTTGCCCCGGAATCCACATTTTCGTTTATCCCTGCCAACGGTTCTCCCCGCGAGCTCAAGCCGCTTTCCGAGTACGTCGCCTTCGATGAAACCCAACAGACGGAGTCAACCGTGAACGCCGACATCGTTTACGTAGGCTACGGTATTCAGGCTCCCGAGTACCAGTGGGACGATTACAAAGACGTTGACGTGAAGGGCAAGGTCCTGTTCATGCTCGTGAACGAGCCCACTTCCGACGATCCCAAGTTTTTCAAGGGCAAGGCGCTGACCTACTACGGCCGCTGGACTTACAAATACGAACAAGCCGCGCGCAAGGGAGCGGTGGGCGCGATTCTGATTCATAAGACGGATATGGCGAGTTATCCCTGGGAAGTGGTGCGCAATTCCGACTCGGGAGAGAAGTCCTATCTTAAGCTGGATGGCTCTCCGAAGCTGAAAGTCGCCTCCTGGATTCATCTGGATGCAGCTAAGGCGTTGGCCGCAATGGCGGGCCTGGACCTGGACAAGATGATGGCCGACGCCCGCTCGCGCGACTTCCATCCAGTGTCGCTTCCGGTGAAGCTGCAGGCCCACATGGTAAGCAAGGTTCGACCGTTCGAATCAAACAATGTAATCGCCATGCTGCCGGGCTCCGATGCAAAACTGAAAACCGAAGCTGTCATGTATACCGCCCACTACGATCACCTGGGTATTCGGCCCGAAATGCCGGGAGATAACATCTATAACGGCGCCAACGACAACGCCACCGGTTGTGGCATCCTGCTGGAAATGGCCCACGCCTATGGGACGGCAGTGCAGCGTCCGCGCCGGTCTATCCTGTTTGCATCCGTAACCGCAGAGGAACAGGGTCTGCTGGGCTCCGAATACCTGGGCAAACATCCTCCGGTGCCCGCGGGAAAAATTGCGCTGGACCTGAATTATGACGACATTCCACCTCTCGGATCACCCGAAGAGGTAGAAATATCCGGTAGCGAACGCACCACTTTCTATCCTATGGTACAGTCGCTGGCCCAGGAATTCCGCCTGGCGATCCGGGCTGATTCACATCCGGAAGCGGGACACTATTACCGCTCCGATCACTTCAGCCTGGCCCGTGTGGGCATTCCTGCGTTTTCGATCAATGAAGGTGTGAAGTACAAGGGTCACGATGCGGCGTGGGGTTTGGAGCAGGCCGATGAATACACCCAGAAGCATTATCACCAGCCCAGCGATGAGTACCATCCCGAAATGGATTTCACTGGCGATGCCGTCATGGCACGCTTCGGCTTCGCCTTGGGTTGGGAGGCAGCCAGCGCGCCGAAGCTGGTCGGCTGGCAGAAGGGCGACGAGTTCGAGGCGGCAAGATTGAACAGCGGCTCGAACTGACGGAATTATATTGAGATGGTCTAGTCTGAGCGCGGGCGTCCTCGTCTGTGCTGGCCTGGGACGGGCAGGGACGCCCGTCCTCCATTCAGCTTTCCATAACTTTTATCGCGGGACTCATAATAAGTGTAGGCTCAGTCACACGCTGCACGTCATCCGCCGTCAATCCCGGCGCCATTTCTTCAAGCACCAATCCGGTAGGCGTGACCTGAATCACTGCCATTTCGGTAACGATCGTATTCACGACCTTCACTCCAGTCAGAGGTAGAGTGCATTTTTTCAGGATCTTGGGCTGAGCATCCTTGGTGATGTGCTCCATGGCGACGATTACGCGGCGTGCGCTGGCCACCAGGTCCATCGCGCCGCCCATGCCCTTGACCATCTTGCCCGGAATCATCCAGTTTGCCAGGCTGCCCTCCTCATCCACCTCCATCGCCCCCAGCACGCTCAGGTCAATGTGGCCGCCGCGAATCATGGCAAATGAATCGGCGCTCGAGAAATACGCCGTGCCTTTCATTTCGCTGACGGTTTCCTTACCAGCATTGATGAGATCGCAGTCTTCCTCGCCCTCGATGGGATAGGGGCCAATGCCAAGCATGCCGTTCTCGGATTGCAGAATCACATCCATGCCCGCGGGCACGTGAGTCGCCACAAGGGTTGGCATGCCGATGCCAAGATTGACGTAAAAGCCGTCACGCAGTTCGCGGGCAATTCGTTTCACGATGCGCTCGCGTTTGTCGACATCTTTCATTTGTTGGTCGTTGGTCGGTGGTCGTTGGTCAGCACGATCTAAACCACTTTCCGCACTACGCGCTTCTCGATCCTCCTTTCGTAAAGTTTTCCCTGAAAAATCCGCTGCACATAAACGCTCGGAGTATGAATCAGGTCCGGTTCCAGTTCACCCACCTCGACCAGGTGCTCAACTTCCGCAATCGTCACCTTGGCGGCGGTAGCCATTATGGGATTAAAATTCCTCGCGGTCTTGCGATACACCAGGTTGCCCCACGTGTCGCCTTTCCATGCTTTGACCAATGCGAAATCGGCTTTCAGCGCACGCTCCATCAGATATGGACGTCCATCGAACTCTCGGGTTTCCTTGTTCTCGCCGACAATGGTGCCCACTCCGGCGGGCGTGAAGAATGCAGGGATGCCCGCCCCGCCGGCTCGAATCCGCTCGGAAAAAGTGCCCTGCGGGATCAAATCCAACTCCAGCTTGCGCCGCAAAACTAGTTGCTCGAGCAGTTTGTTTTCCCCGACGTAAGTCCCGATGTGTTTGCTGATCTGGCCCGCGGCCAGCAACAGGCCATTGCCCAAACCATCCACTCCTACATTGTTGCTGATTGTAGTGAGGTTCTTCGTTCCCTTGCGGACCAGGGCGCGAACCAGGTTTTCCGGGATTCCACACAGTCCGAACCCGCCAATCATGATGGTTGCGCCATCGAAAATATCGTGGATGGCTTCGTCGGCGCTGGCTAGGACTTTGTTCATCGAACAAGGATTCTAAATGAACTGCGATGAAAACCGCCACGGAGGCAAGGAGTCACAGAGAAATCTTATTGGTCTTTCTCCGTGTCTCTGCGCCTCCGGGATGAGGCTTTCCTGAGATGATGTGCCCGCTCGAACTCAACCGCCAATTCCCGCGTATCCAGGTTCTCCCGAATGTGGGCCAGGCGTTGTTCCAGCTTCAATAGCGCGTTCCGGATATTTTTCTTGTTGGTAAGCGCTACGTCGCGCCACAGGGAATATGGACTGGCCGAAATGCGCGTCATCTCCCGCAGGGCACGCCCTCCGGTCTCGAGCAGGGGAGCGTCCTCGCCGTACTCATCCACCAGGGCCGCCGCCAGGGCGGTGGAGATCATCTGCGGCAAATGACTGATCCAGGCACAAAGCTGGTCATGAGCCTCAGCCTCCATGCTGGCCACGCCCGCGCCGATCGCCTCCACCCACTCCAGAAATTCCCCACTTGCACCTTCAAATATCTTCTGTCCCGGAGCGGGCGTCACAAACCATACCGCGCCCTGGAACAAATCAGGGTCGGCACCTTCGAGGCCCGACTGTTCCTTCCCGGCCATGGGATGCCCCGCGAGGTAGCGGCGGCCAACGTCTTTGCCGAACGTGGCAGTCGCCCGGGCAAGAACCTGGGCCTTGGTGCTGCCGACATCGGTCAGCAGAGTCTTCGGCGGAAGCGCAGGCCCCAGGCGCCCGATCAGTTCAACAATCGCGCCGACCGGCGCCGCCAGCAGGACCAGCTGGCTGCCTCGTACTGCGTCCGCGGGATTTGCGTGCCCCTCGTCAATCGCGCCTTTGTCTCGCGCCTGTTTCAGCACCGGGGCGCGGTCACAGCCCACGATCCGGCCTGGGAAGCGCCGTCTCTTCAGGGCCAACCCGAAGGAGCCGCCGATGAGGCCCGTGCCGATGATAGTAATTTGGCGAATTGCCATTTGAGTCAGGAACCAGTACGAAGTTCCGAGCAAACTGTCGGCCACGATTTCAAACCCCGCCGATGTCTTCGCAATTAGTTTTTCAGCAGACCATTGAGATCGTCGGGATGGTTGGCACATGCCAGCGCGTCTTCGCGATCGATATGACCATGCCGGACCAACTGTCCGAGAGACTCCTCCAGGCTGAACGAGCCTTTGCCTCTGGTAATAGTGATTTCCTGGTGAAGGTGCTGCAATGAGTTGCGGCGAACGTGCTGTCGAGCGCCGTATCCGACCATCAGCAGTTCAGCGGCCGGCATGCGGCCGCCACTCCTGGTCGGCAGCAGAATCTGTGTCAACACAGCGGCCAGGGCCATCGCCAGTTCCTGCCGAATTGTATTTTGCCGTTCGAGAGAAAATGAATCGGAGATGCGGGAAACGGTGTTGGCCACGTCGGTGGTGTGCAGTGTGGACAAAACCAGATGTCCGGTCTCAGCCGCCGCTACCGCAATGCGCATGGTCTCGGGATCGCGCATTTCGCCGACAACAATGATGTCCGGCGCCTGCCGCACTGCCGCACGAAGCGCCGTGGGAAAATCGGGTGCGTCCACTCCCACCTCGACTTGCTCGATCAAGCTGCGAAAATGAACGTGCTCGTATTCAACGGGATCTTCGATAGTGATGATGTGCCGCGCTTCGCGCTGGTTGACTAAATCGATCAGGGCGGCGAGTGTCGTGGACTTCCCCGACCCTGCGGGACCCCCGATGAGCACTAACCCGCGTGGCAGACGACTCAATCCTTCCACGGCAGGAGGAAGATTCAGTTCGCTGAGCGACGGTATTTTGGCGGGAAGCGCGCGAATCGCCGCCGCTGCCAGGCCCCGTTCGCGATGCAGATTGATCCGAAACCGTCCCACCCCGTCTACGCGATAGGACGAATCAGCGATCAGCGTTTCGCGATATTGTCGCAGCCCATGAGGAGTCAGCGCCGGGACTACCGCAGCCTCGATTTCTGGCCCATCCAGGGCCTCGTCATCAATGGCCCTTACTACGCCTTCGAAGCGAATGGAGGCCGGAGCGCCGGGAATGAGCAAAAGGTCGCTGCCGGCACGCTCAACCAGCGTGGCCAGCCAATGATTCAGGCGCGACCTCGCCGGCGAATTTTGCAAATCGCGATCGCGTCGCGGGTCGGGACCGGCCTGCCGGATGTCGGAATGGCTATCCATGTTTGGCCATCAATGGGAAGACGCGGCATTCGGTCAGAGTGGACCGGAGAACTATGCTACTTTGCGCCCCACGGCTGGCGCAATCATGCGCAACTCGTCCATCAACTTGGCGAACTGCTCGGGAAAGAGCGACTGAGCGCCATCGGAAAATGCCTTGTCCGGATCATGGTGAACTTCAATCAGCAGCGCATCAGCACCCGCTGCCAGCGATGCCCGCGCCATGGGGGGCACCTTGTCGCGCAATCCTGTGCCATGCGACGGATCGGAAGTCATGGGCAGGTGCGAGAGTTTCTTGATAATTGGAATGGCCGATACGTCCAAGGTGTTGCGGGTATAAGTCTCGAACGTTCGGATGCCGCGCTCGCACAGAATCACTTCGTAGTTTCCGCCCGCCATGATGTATTCGGCGGAGAGCAACAGCTCTTCCAGCGTGGCCGCGATGCCGCGCTTGAGCAGAACGGGTTTCTTGACTTTGCCCAGTTCGCGCAGCAGGTTGAAGTTCTGCATATTGCGCGCGCCCACCTGAAAGATGTCAATGTAAGGCAGCATGAGTCCGATCTGCGAGATCTCCATGACCTCGCTGATCACCAACATGTTGAAACGATCGCCGGCCTGGCGCAACAGTTTCAGCCCCGCCTCGCCCATGCCCTGAAATGAATAAGGAGACGATCGCGGTTTGAAGGCGCCGCCACGCAGCACGCGCGCACCTGCCTTCGCCACTTGTTCCGCCACAGTGAAAAGCTGTTCCTTCGATTCCACCGAGCAGGGCCCGGCCATAACAACCACCTGGTCGCCTCCTATTTGCACGCCGTTGGCAAATTCAACGATGGTGCCCTGCGGACGAAAACTGCGTCCCGCCAGCTTGTAAGGCGCGCTGATACGGTGAACGTGTTCCACCCCGGAGAGAACTTCAAGATTGCGAGTGTCAAAGTCCACCCGGGCGCCAACCGCGGCCAGCACGGTCTGCCGCTCGCCCGTAGTGCGATGGACGGAGAAGCCCATGCGGACCAGGTGTTCGACCACCTGCTGGATCTGCTCATCGGTCGCTGATTCCTGCATTGCAACAATCATAAGAAAGCCGTCAGCTCTCAGCCGTCAGCTATCGGCGGGTCTCTTGGGACCGAGGTCTGATAGCTGATGGCTGAAAACTGCCTTTAGTCATTCACGTCGTTATCCAATTCCGTGTCGCCTCCACTTGCTGCCGCGGCGTCGGGCGCGATCTCCTGCTGCTGGATCCCGCGCATGATATCCATGATCCGCTCAAAAATGCGCAGCAAATCGCGATCTGGCAAAGGGCCAGGATTGATACTCTGCACGTTGCTGAACACATTGCGCTCACGGTCGGGCTCGTAAATTGGCATGCCCGCAGTGCGTTTCAATTTGCCGATTTCGTGAGCGGCCTGCGCCCGCTGGCTCAACAAGTCCACCAGCTTACGGTCCAGTTCGTCGATCTTCTTGCGCCAGTCGGAAATGTCCATGAAAGCGGTCGTCAGTCATCCGTCGCCAGTCTTCAGTCGTTGAATATCCAGCCCGTCCGTGCTTGGTCATAACTGGCCAGAACAAGACCACCAATTGCTGTGGAAAGAGGTCGTCATTTCTCCAGCCAACTAGCGCAGGAGTGCTTACGACAGACGACCGACGACTGAAAGCTGCTTCACAAATTGTGCCACACTCTCCGCTTCTTTGCCCGGATTGCGCTCGATGGTCTCGACAATCATGCTGCCCACCACCGCCGCGTCGGCGAATTTTCCCACAGCCTTGAACTGGGCCGAGGTGGATATACCGAAGCCAACCGCAACCGGCAGGTCAGTATACCTGCGAAGGCGGGCGACCAGTTTGGGCGCTTCTTCGGGCATCTGCTGTCGGGGCCCAGTCACCCCGGTGCGCGAAACCGCGTACACAAATCCACTCGACGCCTGAGCAATCTGCTTCAGTCGCGCATCCGTACTGGTCGGAGCGGCGAGAAATACCGTGGCGAGGCTCCTCTTTTGCATCTCGGCCAAATAGTCGTGCGACTCTTCCACCGGCAAGTCGGTTATCAGCGCCCCATCGACACCGGCATCCTTGGCTGCTGCGCTGAACCTAGGTATCCCCATACGCAGAATCGGATTCAGATAAGTGAAGATGATGAGCCCCGCCTGTGAACGCTGCCGGATCTCTTTTGCCAGGCCCAGCACCTGCAGTAGGGAAGTCCCGTGGCGCAATGCCCGTTCGCTGGCACGCTGAATCACGGGTCCGTCAGCCACGGGATCGCTGAAGGGAACACCTAGTTCAATCACATCCGCGCCGGATTCAATCGCGGCAAGAGCGATGTCTCGCGTGGTCGAAAGATCGGGGTCGCCGCAAGTGAGATAGGCGACCAGAGAGGGGTGGCGTTGAAATCGCAAAGGCATCAATTCGAGTCATTGAAGCGGACTCATTAGAACATGAGAAACCGCACAGCAACGTGAAATACGACGCTATTCAATCCAACTTGAGGTTCTCCCTCAATATGCCCATGTCCTTGTCGCCGCGTCCGGACACATTCACAATCACCACGTCTGACTTCTTCATCTTGGGCGCGCGCTTGATCACTTCCGCCACAGCGTGGGCAGATTCGAGGGCGGGAATGATGCCCTCGGTTCGAGCCAGCGCGGTGCAGGCCTGGAGCGCTTCCTTATCCGAAGCCGAAACGTATTCTGCGCGGCCCGTGTCCTTCAGCCAGGCGTGTTCCGGACCGATCGAAGGATAGTCAAGGCCGGCCGACACGGAGTGAGTGGCCGAAATCTGCCCGGCTTCATCCTGCAAAACATATGAGTAGGTTCCCTGCAGCACGCCCGGCGATCCTCCGCTGAAACGCGCCGCGTGGTCACCAAGTCGTTCGCCACGCCCACCTGCCTCCACGCCGACGAGTTGCACTTTCTTGTCTTTAATAAATTCGTGAAAAATGCCGATGGAATTCGATCCGCCGCCGACGCAAGCAATGATCACTTTGGGAAGCTTGCCCTCGGCGCGAAGAATTTGCGCGCGGGCCTCGCGCCCGGTGACTTTGTGAAAGTCACGCACCATGGTCGGATAAGGATGCGCTCCCAGCACGCTGCCCAACAGGTAGTGCGTGGTTCGCACGTTCGTGACCCAGTCGCGCATGGCCTCGTTGATCGCGTCTTTCAGGGTGCGAGAGCCCGAATCCACGCCGCGAACCTCCGCACCCAGCAGCCGCATGCGGAAAACGTTCAACTCCTGCCGCCGCATGTCTTCCGTCCCCATGTACACGACGCATTCAAAGCCCATCAATGCGCATACGGTAGCAGTGGCCACGCCATGCTGCCCGGCGCCAGTCTCAGCGATCACGCGATGCTTGCCCATGCGCTCGACCAGCAGCACTTGTCCCAGACAATTATTGATCTTGTGTGCGCCGGTATGGAGCAGATCTTCGCGCTTGAGATAAATTGTCGCCCCGCCGAGTTTTTTCGTGAGGCGCTGGGCGAAGAACAGAGGCGTGGGGCGCCCGGCGTAGGTGCGCAACAGTTCGTCCAGGCGGCGCTGAAAACTGCGGTCGCGCTTGGCCTTTTCGTAATGCTGCTCCAGTTCATCCAGTGCCGCCATCAGCGTCTCGGGAACATAACGCCCACCGTAAACACCAAAGCGGCCGCCGGACTTCTTCGTCGGGGACTTCGTTATGGTCGCGGTCGCCATTTCCTAATTGCCCTTCTGGGCTCCCCGCACTGCTGCGATGAAGGCGCGGACTTCCTCCGGATCTTTCTTCCCTGGACTGGCCTCCAGCCCGGAGGCAACATCCACTCCCCAAGGCTTCAATATGCTGATCGCCTCGGTGACATTGCTGGGATTGAGCCCGCCAGCGACGACAACCCGCCCGAGTCTCGCGATGACTTCAACTCTTGGTCGGTTGGTCTGCCAGTCGAAAACTTTTCCCGTGCCACCATATTGGGAAGAATCACCGGCATCCACTAGAAAGGCGTGAACCACATCGGGACGCCACATCATGGCCCAACCCTCCGGATTTGGGTGATGCATCGAAATGCCGACCACGACCTTGATGTTTGGTCGGCGCTTCACAACTAGGTCCGCCACGTGCGGATCCTCGTGGTCACCATGCAACTGGATCGCATTCAAGCCCACTTCGTCAGCCACTGCGCAAATCGGCTCCTCGAATTGATTCACAAATACCCCAACCTTGTCGACCGTCGCCGGCAACTCTCCCACAATCCTCCGCGCTGTTTCCGGATCAACTTTCCGTGGACTCTTTTCATAGAACACAAATCCAATCGCGTCAGCGCCCGCGTCAACTGCGGTCAATGCGTCTTCCAGATTCGTGACGCCGCAAATCTTGATCCAAGTCATGTACTCCAGTCATGAACCCCAGTTCTTGGTCGCTGGTTGGGAGTTCTCATAAAGACCAGCCTTCAGCGTTTCGTCGCGAGCGCAGAACCCTCACGTGCCGCATCAGCTAGTAAAAATTTCAATACTTCTCCCGGTAATTCGGCTTTCATCAGAGACTCACCGATCAGGAAAGCCTTATATCCAGCTCCGCGCAGATGCGTAATGTCTGCACCCTTTTCGATCCCGCTCTCGGCCACGGAGAGCACATCATGTGGAATCATCTCCGCTAAGCGGAAAGCGGTTTGTGCATCTACCTTAAAGGTTCGCAAATCGCGATTGTTCACTCCAACCAGATCAGAGCCGGCGTCCAGCGCCCGGTGCAACTCTTCTTCATTGTGGGCCTCGCACAGTACATCCAATCCGAGGACACGGCTTTTTTGGGTCAGGGCAATCAGTTGCTCCTGCGAAAGCACGGCCACTATGAGCAGAATCGCGTCGGCGCAGCAAGCTCGTGCTTGCAGCAACTGAAACTCGTCCACGATGAAGTCCTTCTGTAAGCAGGGTATCCTGGTGGTGGCGGAGGCGCGCTGCAAGTTGCCGAGCGATCCCTGAAAAAATTCCTCATCCGTTAGCACCGACAACGCCGTCGCCCCCGCAGCCTCCAATTCTACAGCCAGGCCAATGGGATCAAAGTTGGCACGGATCAGTCCGCGTGAAGGTGAAGCCTTCTTCAGTTCAGCGATGATGGCGGGTCCAGTGCGGCTCTTGGTTGCCAGCGTTCGCCGGAAGCCCCGCGGGACATGCCGTTCGGCCTGTTGCTCCAGATTGCGTAGGTCGGCCGAGCCCTTCGCCGCGGCGACTCGACAGCGCGTGGCGGCGACGATCTGATCCAGACTGGCAGCCATAGGAATCTGAAGATTATACGGGAACGCGAATGCCACCGCGCGGAAGCGGCTTGAAGAACACGCGCCGACCTCGAACTGTGACCGCTATATCATTCAGTCGAGAACTTGAACACGGTCTGCGACTGGAATGTTTGACCTGGCTTCAAAATCGTCGACGGAAAATCCGGATGATTCGGCGAGTCGGGGAAGTGCTGCGTCTCCAGGCAGAGACCGTTGCGCAGTTTGTAGACATGACCCTGTTTTCCGGTGATCGTTCCATCCAGAAAATTGCCCGAATAAAACTGCACGCCAGGCTCAGTGGTAAGCACTTCCAGCACTCGTCCGCTGGTCGGTTCATGGACTCGGGCGGCCAGCGTCAGGCCGGCGTCCTTCCGGTTTATCACCCAGTTGTGATCGTATCCGCGTCCCACCACCAGTTGTTCGTAATCTTGGTTGATGCGAGCGCCGATCGCGGTGGGCTTGGTGAAGTCCATGGGCGTGCCTTCCACGGGGCGCAGTTCGCCGGTGGGGATCAGAGTCTTGTCCACTGGGGTGAAGCGGTCGGCGTTGAGCATAAGATCATGCCCAAGAATGTCGCCGCTGCCTTCTCCTGCCAGATTGAAATAACTATGCTGCGAAAGATTTAACGGCGTGGCTTTGTCCGTGGTCGCCTCGTAGTCCAGAATCAGCTGGTTCTCGTCCGTCAGCGTGTAGCTGACTTTGACTTTAAGGTTGCCGGGATACCCCTCCTCGCCATCCTTGCTGAGGTAGCTGAACGAAACTCCAACTCCTTTTGCGCTCTTGAACTCTGTGGCCTCCCAAACCTGTTTGTTGAACCCATTCAGCCCGCCATGCAGCGAGTTGGGGCCGTCATTCTTGGCCAGCGTATATTTCACGCCATCGAGGGTGAATGTGGCGTTGGCAATCCGGTTGGCGTAGCGTCCGACGATGACACCAAAATAGGGAGGGTTGACCAGATATCCGTCGAGCTTGTCGTGGCCGAGGACAATGTCGCCCAGGGTACCGTTCTTGTCCGGCACGCGCAGCGACACTATGATTCCCCCGTAAGTCATAGCGCGGACTTCGAGGCCCTTTGAGTTGGTTAAAGTGTACAGATCGACCGGCCTCCCGTCCCCGGCTTTTCCAAATGATTCCTTGCGAACCTGGTGTTTATGCTTTGACGGCACTGCCTCTCGTCCCATCACGGCGGAAACAAACAGGGTAAGCAGCAGGATGTGAAGAACTGTCGTTTTATGTTTCGTCATGGTTAATTGCCGAGGCCATCATGGGCATTCGCGCGCTTAAGGTTAGCACGCTCAGCATCCTCGAACATAAAAAACCTAGCATGACGCCGCCGGAAACGGCTGCACTTAGAGAGGAGCTAGATCAACCAGAAATCGTGCGTGGTGCCATCGAAGGGACTCGAACCCCCACACCCTTGCGAGTACATGGACCTGAACCATGCGCGTCTGCCAATTCCGCCACGATGGCAAAACGTGACTGGGATGCGGCCATCTTTTCAAGGCCGCCTTCCAGGAAAGGACTACGAGTAATATTCTACAGTGGGAGCGCAGGCTGTCAAACCCCGGACTGCCATGGAAAATGCCACCAAGCCGGCTGATGTTATCGCCAACCTTCGCGCACTGGCCCATGATCTGAGCAATTCGCTCGAGACCATGCTGCAAGCCGCCTATCTTTTGCAGGAGGCGAAGCTCGACGGCCAGGACAGGAAGTGGGCACAAGCCATTGACACTGCCGCACGCGACGCCGCCCGCATCAATCGTGAGATCAGGAAAATACTAAATTCGCAGGGCTAGTCGTTAGTCGCTAATCCCTAGCCGGCGGCCCATTATCGGATCTTTGGACGAACGACGACCCACGACCATTCTTACCCCTCCAGCTTCGCCGTCATCGTGATATTTGCCTTGAGCACCTTGGACACCGGGCAACCGCTCTTGGCATTTTCCGCGGCCTTTTGAAACGCTGCGTTGTCCGCGCCCGGCACGCGCCCCACGACGTCGAGATGGACGGTAGTGATGGCCCAGCCGGAGTCGAGCTTTTCCAGCGTCAGCGTAGCGGTCGTCTCAACGCTCGAGGCGGTGAGATTGGCGGCACCCAATTGCCCGGAAAGAGCCATGGAAAAGCATCCCGCGTGCGCCGCCGCGATCAGCTCTTCGGGGTTGGTTCCGGGAGTATTCTCAAACCGGGTCGCAAACGAGTACGGAGTATTCGACAACACACCGCTGCTTGCGGAAACCACTCCTTTACCGTCTTTAAGCCCGCCCTTCCATATTGCGCTTGCCTTGCGTTGCATGCGACTCTCCTGATCTTTTGAAGTGGATTGCGTTCCGACCATTGTAAACGCAGGCGATGCCGGATGTCAGGCGAGTCCGTGGGGCGCAGGCGCCCGGCCTGCGGCTCTTGACCTAGAGCTCGACTCGCACGGGCGAGGGCGCCCGCGCTACACATTCGTGTTATTTTGCCGCGGGCAAGTCGCTATTCCAGCAGTTCGCCGCCATGCGCCAGATCCCGAGCCGACGCCAGGTGTGCACAAACTTGCCCCGCTCAACCACGGTCGTACCGTTCAATTGCTCGATAGCAGCTGTGTAGCGGCCTATTTCGACGGCCATATCGCCCGACTCCTCAACCCGGACTGTTTCCAGACGAAGATTCTGGTATCCGGCGTCTCCCAACCTGCGAAGCATCAACTCGATCGGCTTCTGTCCCTGCACGGCCTCGCGTTGCGGCGGCATCAGGAAGCCGTCCGATGTAAAAAAGGCCGCCGCCTGATCGTAGTTTCCGGTATTGAAAGCGGTGGCAAAATCCTGCGTGAGTCCACGAATCGCAGACTGCACATCGAGCCATGAATTCACACCAGGAGCACTGCCAGATGAGGGCCGGTACATCGTACTACCTCCGGGTGAGGGACTAGCAGACCGCACAATAGTCTCAGGGTTGCGTCGTCGGTTGTTGTGATTCTAACCCAAAGCGATGTGCAAATGTTTTCATGCTTCGCTCGCGCTCAGGTCATCCTCATGAACGCTTCGACCTTTGATTCCAGGGGGTATGATTGGTTGCCCGCTTCTTTTGGATTCTGGGGGCCTCTGAAGGGGTCTGCTCATGTACTTCGAACAGTTCTATCTTGGCTGTTTGTCCCACGCTTCGTACCTGCTCGGGTCGGAAGGCGAAGCGGTCGTGGTCGATCCCCAGCGTGACGTGGATCTCTACGTGAACGCCGCTGAACAACACGGACTTACCATTCGCCATGTTGTTGAAACTCACCTGCACGCCGATTTTGTTTCAGGACACAAGGAACTCGCCGCCCGCAGCGGGGCAAAAATATATTTCGGCGCCCAGGCCGGGGCAACATTCCAGCACACGGCCGTCCACGACGGCTTCGAATTGTCTTTCGGCAAAGCTGCGATCAAAGTTCTCGAAACTCCGGGGCACACTCTGGAGAGCATCTGTCTCGTGGTCACCGATGATGAGACGCCGCAGAAACCCTGGGCGGTATTGACCGGCGACACGTTGTTTATCGGTGACGTGGGTCGTCCTGATCTCTCCCGCACGCGCTCCCCCGAGCAGTTGGCGGGGCTGCTCTACGACAGCCTGCACAACAAACTGTTGAAGCTGCCGGATGAGGTGCTGGTGTATCCCGCTCATGGCGCCGGTTCGCTCTGCGGACGCAATATGCGCGCCGAGCGTTCGTCCACAATTGGCACTGAGCGTCTCACCAACTACGCGCTGCAAATTCAAACCCGCGAAGAATTCATCAGGCAATTGACCAGCAATCTGCCGGCGCCGCCTGAATATTTCCTGCAGGATGCCGAAATCAATCGCGGAGGCGCCCCTGCGCTCGCTGACCTTCCGGAGCTAAAAGCAATTTCGCCTGCGGAGTTGAGGGCCCTGCTGGAAGAAGGCGTG
>CATPBJ010000069.1 GCA_955652395.1 uncultured Terriglobales bacterium
TAATGCACCAGGCTGCTGAACTCCACACTGCCGAATGGATAGTAGCCCAGATCCTGAATAACGGCGCCGCCATAAGCGTAGGCGTGTGCCTCCTTGATCTGTTCTTCCGAAAGACCCGGATATCGCTTCAGGAGGAGGGGCCGGATCGCGTCAGTCCAGAGTAAGTCGACGATCTCTTCGTGGGTCAGAACCGAGTACGCAGACGAACCGGTGCCGCACATCAGAACGATAAGGAGAAGGGTCACGGCGCGTCTGGCACGAAGGCGCCAGCTCCCGACCAGATTGGCGCCCGGCGACATAGAGAGATGCCGCATGGTTCAAATCCGGCCGAGGACCAGGAGAACGACAACGATGAGAATGACTACGCCCACACCGCCGGTCGGAGCATAACCCCAATTCCGGCTATGCGACCATCGCGGAAGGGCTCCAAGAAGCGCCAAAACCAGGATCACAATCAAGACTGTTCCAAGCATGTTTTGCTCCTTTTCCTGCCTTCGTGAAGTGCAGCCTCTCTCGAAGCGGCACCGGTTGGACCCTAAAACGTGATGTTGATCGCTACCCCGGAAGAGGGATACCTACGGTTGTACAGGTAGTATCCGTTGTCGACGTAGTTGACGTAGACGTCCTCATTGTCGTACCAGTCATCCCCCCAGTACTCCGGCCATGGGTCAACCGCACTGATCCAATAGCCCTGATACTGGAAGCGCGGGTATCCGCCCACGACCAGGAAGGGGAGGGTGTTGATGCGGAATTCGTGGCTTGGCCCAAAGGATCCGCGATACCGGTCATCAGGAATGCGGTCTCCGCGGTAGCCACCCCGTTGCTCCCACGTGCGGTGGTCGGACCGCCAGTTCTGCGAGCGATGTTCCTGCCATGCGCTCTGCCGGAAACGCTCCTGCTCCGGTGAATGCCGTGATGGTTGATCGCCCCGTTCTTGTCGGGCGTGCTCCTGCTGCCTGTCCTGATACTGCCGCTGGGCATGCTGCTGCCGGTTGTTCTGGTCTTGCCCCTGCTGTTGCTGAGCATGCTCCTGCCGGTTGTTCTGGTCTTGTCGCTGCTGTTGCGGCTGCGCATGATGTTGTTCGTGCCCGGCCTGTTCGTGCCCGCCCTGTCGCTGTTCGGGGTGGTCTTGCCTTTCGCCCTGCTCCTCGTGCTGTGCGTAGGCAGGAACAGCGATTCCGAGAAGCAACAACAGAATCGCTGTGCCGGTAATCCGAACTACTCTCATATGGGCTACCTCCGATGCGGCTCACCACATAAACTTGCTCTACTGCAAGCTTCCTGTTGTCGAGTTGACCGGGTGGCCAATAGCTTCGCCCGATACGAGAAGTTCCACTCTCCGGTTCTGTTGCCGGCCAGCTGAGTTGTCATTGGAGGCCACCGGCAAACTGTTGCCGAAACCCTTGGCGCTGACTGAATTTGTCGTCACGCCTTGCTGCACCAGGTAGTCACGCACCGAGCCCGCGCGGTTCTCAGATAGTGTCTGATTCATCTGATCGCCACCCACATTGTCGGTGTAGCCGCCGACTTCAATGTTGAGTCCAGGGTAGGCGAGAAGAATGCCGGCGACTTTCGCCAGCTTTTCCCGTGCTCCGGGCTTCAATGAGTATTTTCCGGTGTCGAACAAGACATCGGACATGCTGACGATGAGGCCGCGCGCACTGTCACGGGTCTGAAGGATCCTATTCAACTGCTCGGACAATCGCAGTCGCATGGCCGTTTTGTCGGCATCTGCCTGTTGCGCGCTGGCCTGGGCCTGCTGGGCCGCCAGCCGGGACTGTTCCGCATCGGCCTGGGCCGCGGAGAGAGCGTTGGCTGACGAAGCCTGGCTGTCCGCCATATCGGCTCTGGCTTTGGCGGCAGCGGATTGCGCATCTGCGGCGTCGTTCCGGGCTCGGGTTGCATCCGACTCGGCGCGAGATTTGGCACGCTCGGCCCGGGCTTGATCAGACTGGGCTTGTTCCTTCTGCCGGGTGGCGTCGTTAGCCTGCGCCTGGGTTTGGGCTTGCGCATCAGCGGCGGCCTGACGTTCATTCTCCAGACGCTCCTGATCTATCTTTTTCACCGTGATGGCGCGGGCATCTTCCGCGGTCTGTACAAGCTCGCGGGCCACTCCGATCATCGCCTTTCGATCGGTGTGCTTGCTGGTGGCATCCGCATCGACCTGGTCCATCAAACGCGAGGCATGCTGATAGCTGTCCCTGGCGTAGATCTCGGCTCCTTCGGATTGCGCGATGCGCAACGCATTGCGCGCTTCAAAGAATTCGAGCGGTAGCTTACTGTTCAGAACCACGGGATCGAATTTGTAGCCGGTGGGAATGTAGCCACCGCGTTCCAGCAGTTCATACTGGGGATGCATCGCCTCGGTAGTTCCCTTGGTATCCTCGCGGACTACGTTTTCGAGCACGACCACGTTACTGGGCTGTCGAACCGCGTAGTAAGGCTCCGCCGTAACCACCAGGGCGAAGGCCTGAAGGTCGGTCGTGACATCCACCTTGCTGCGGTGGTTATCACCCACCAGAATTTCGCCCAGGTTCACGGCCCGGCCCTCAGGCGAGATAGCCCAAAGAATATAAGTCAGATACTCGTTACCGAATGTCGTGGGTTTTTCCAGATTGGCAAATTCCACTTCGATTTCGATGTAGCCCTTCTTGCTTTCTACCTTGGCTTGGCCGTTTGCCTGGGGCATCAAGTCAGTGCCGGCGAAATCCACCTTGGTGGCTCCGCCGCGATGCTTGTAGTTGACGGCCTGCACACTGCGACTGACTACAGTGACCCGAAACGTCGGGGTGTGGGCCATGGGTTCGATGACTTGAGTATTGGTCTGAGCAAACGCGCTCAAACTGATGCTGATTGCCGCTGCTAACAAAAGCTTGGTCTTCAAAGTGTTTCTCCTTGGGGCAGACCCCTGCCGTGCTCCTGCGTAGTCTCAACCCTCGGTTCACGGGTTGACATTTAGGAAAGGCTCACAATCCGTTCATCCCTTCCCAACGTGGATATTGGAAAGGGAGTGAAACAGCCCAAAAACATTCAGCAGCCACAAAACCACGGCGATTACCACGACGCCATTCAGAATCGATTTGATGGATGACTGCATGGGAATGAAGCGATTCACCAGCCACAGGAGAACACCCACCACGACAAGAACTTCCAGGAGTTGAATTAAAGGCATGGTCTTTGACCTTTCTTATTGCGCGGGACGACAGTCCTCTCTACCCGAGGTGTCGGCCCGTTCTTGCGTTCGAAAGCGTTTAGGGTCGAAACGCGTCGCCGAGGAATTCCGCGGCATACACGTAAGAAAAATCCCAATTCGCTGAATGTGGTCGCTTCGATTGAATTCAACGGGACCTGACCCGCTGCGACTGGACGATGAGAGCTACGAATTAGGGGTCGTCGCTCTCTCTACACACTCAGCAGAATAAAGAATGACAGATGGAGACTCTAGTGTCTGAGCAAGATAGCTCACATATGGAGGCGCGGGATTCTGTGCCTGGGCCACGCCTTTGCCGGGGAGGATCGCCGGATCAAATGACGGGAGCTTCCGAACGTTCAAACTCCCGTCCGCATTTGAAGCAGACCTGGTACGTTCTCCCCTTGATCGTGAATACACGACTGAGTTGGCGGTGACGGCACCTGAAGACCAACTCAAAAACCCACAGCAGCGGGTTCATACGTCCTGCGATCGCCGGCGTTCGCAACTTCCATTGGCGTCGAGCCACTGCAGCAACGCGCGAATGCTAGCCCGAGCCAGGGCAATGGAGCAATCGGCGGCCCCGTAGTAAATATTGACGGTGTCGCCATCGGGGTCCATCGTGTATCCGCAAGGGAACACTACGTTGTTGACGTCGCCGTTGCGCTCGTAGTCCGCTTCCGGCCCAAAGATCCAGGAATCTCCCCGCAGCAGGCATTTTTCGGGATTCTCCAGTTCGAACAGGGCCAAGCCCAATCGGTACAGACAGCCCGAAGGCGTGTGCCGTACTCCGTGGTAGAGCACGAGCCACCCCCTGGAAGTCTCGATGGGTGGAGGCGATAAACCAATCTTGTTCGCGTCCCACCAGGCGCCGCGGCGCGCTTCCAACATCAGCCTGTGCCTGCCCCAATGGTGCAGATCTGGAGAGTAGGAAATCCACATGTGCGACCCCAGTGGCGTCATGGGCCGATGAATGAGCGCCCAGTATCCATTGATTCTCCGCGGCAGAAGCGCTGTGTCTTTGTCATCCGGCGGCATGATGACGCCGTAGCGCTCGAAACTGTGGAAGTCTTTGGTCAGAGCCAGAGATACTCCGGGACCGCCTCGTGAATAGGATGTGTAGGTGACTACGTATTTCTGCAGTTCGGGCACGAAGGTGATGCGAGGGTCCTCGATACCCCAGATTTCCTCGGGATACTCCTTAGGGCTGGGCATCAAGGTCGGCTCGCGGTCAATCTGCCAGCCGTCCACACCATTCGAAGAGCGAGCGGCGCAAAGATGCGACAAGCCGCGCCGGTCTTCGATGCGGCACAGCAGCAGAGTGGTTCCATCCTGCAGCAAGGTTGCGCCGGCATTGAATACGCTGTTGATGGAGTACGGCCAGTGCTTGCGCGTCAGGATGGGGTTGCCTGGGTGACGCAGAAGCAGTGGTGGGTAGTGAGGGCGTTCGACGTTGAGCAATGCGGTTTCGGGAGCAGTCATGAAGGGTTTTCCAGCCTTTCAGGCGGCGGTTCAGGGCCTAGCAAAGAGCGCATTTCGAGCAGCGCTATGA
>CATPBJ010000070.1 GCA_955652395.1 uncultured Terriglobales bacterium
ACAAAGTCGGGTTCCGAACCGACAGAGAAGCAGGTCCCGCCTATTGTATTTAGCGGAAGAAGTAACCCACAGGCTGATGCGGAGATGATCGTCCCAGAATGCGGGCCGCGCCGCGGTGCTACGAGGTGCGGCTATTTACACTCGGGAAGAGGCGAGAATGACTACAGACATGGGAGTGTGCAGATCATTTGACCGCAAGGCGTGGCGAGAGTTGTATAAAGCTGCGATCTTTGAATTGGACGAACAAAGTGTCATGCCGGATCGCCGATGCGGAAGAGGTACTTGTGATACGGGCGCGGGAACTCTTTGACGTAAGGGGAGACAATGCGGAGGAGGAGCAGGCCTTGGTTGACGCGATGTATGCCTTGCACGCTCTTCGGAGCGCATCGAAAAACAGGCCGCACGGGCAAGGAGCAGTTCAAGAATGGGTTGCCTGAGTGGAAGGCGCATTGTCATCCCAAGCACTGTCGTAATTTTAACGTTTGACTATGGTCGTTGGCTCGGTTTCCCAAAGTGCCCTGCCTTTGCCTAAGAAGGGGAAGGGCAAGAGGTTGCAAATGACTACTGAACAGAAATGGCAACAGCTTTACGAGGACGCAGTGCTCGAAACGGATGGCAAGAGAATCGAAGAGCGCATCCAAGCTGCGGAGTCCGCAATTAAGGGGAGGTTGCAGGAGTTCTCTCTGAACCACGGCGGTACGCCAGAAGAAAATCAAGCCATCCTGGATGCGTCAAACGGTCTGAAAGTTCTGCGGAGCGAGGCCGCTGCGTGGGGATCGAAACGTGCAGGCTAGGTAGCCAGCCCAGAGTGAAGGGAACCGAGCAGCTTAGAAACATCAAACTTTGGCCGTCGCTGAGAGTTGCAGAAATGTGTGCACCGTAAACAAGAGAATGTAGATCTTAGGCGCGATTCCCCTAATTGCGCGGGCTGCGTCGAGGCCGTTCATTATCGGCATCGTCAGATCCAAAATCACGACATCTGGATGCAGTTGTTTCACCTTGTCGATGGCGATTGCTCCATTTTCCGCCTCGCCACAGACCTTCCATTCTGGATTTTGTTCGATAGTAGAAAGAAGCAAATGGCGGATTACGGGGTTGTCATCAACGATCAAAACGTTCGTAGCCATGATTTATCTCCCCGAGAGCCTCAGGCAGTGGCAGGCCGATGCATCGTTCGGCAGGCGGTCGGCTACATACGGGAAGCGGTCTAGGTCCACCCTACGCGCCACTCTCGCTTCGTCAATACCGTGAACAGTGTACGCTGGCGTACTCTGCTACGTGCGATAACGTATGGGCGAACTGATTGCAGTTTGATCTTGATGGCCGAGGACGTTGCATTCACGTTTTGAGCCGCTGACAAACGGCCAGCTCGGCCTAACTGAGGCTTGCTGTTACCACCGCCTTTGCCAAGGACAAGTCTTTCTGATTCACTGCTCAAAATTGAATATATTGTCGCCGGGGACGAGCCCACCTCGTGACTTCGTGCATGAAGAAGCCAATTCAGAACGACCGCCGCCCAGACAGATTCAAACCGACTTCCAATAGGGCCAGCTAGCAGAAAATACTTGAGGATGAGCTATAGTGAGCATCATTGCTTGAAAAGTGGCGACATAATCACGGTATGCACAAGAAGAATGTTCGGAAAGCTCAAGAAGTGTTGATGGCCCGCATTTTGAAAGAAATGGCACTGCCTCATCAGACTGCGTCCGTCCGAAAACAGGAACACGATCTTGCCACAGCTGGCTGCAAAAAAAACTTAGTTGTGAAGAACGTAGCTTGACCCTTGTTTTCTTGTCCCCGTATACACAGATCATCCGACTGCGTCGAAAGGGCTAGGTTGCGGGAGTCGGCAGACCCCAGCCTCTCCATAAATCTGCGTAACGGTGTGCCGCAGAGCCATCACATCGCTCCGTGAAGATTCTGTGGCGCGGCTTCCTGGGTCTTTGGCATGTTCTGATTGATATATTCTCAGTAGAAGGTCACCCTGCTTCTCTTAGGCGTTCGATTGTTCCTGAGCCGAGTTGCTCTAAAAGTTGCACAACCCATTGTTACGCAGAAAGTTTAAGAACAGTTCACTCGGGAGTTCACTCACAAGTTCACCTGAGTAATCCAACGCGCTAGCACTGCTCACGCAGCAGATGGGTTAATTACGCCCGCTTCATAAAGAAACGAATTGCCACGATGAAGGCTGCAATCTCAATGCCAGTCGCTATTGTCCTTCTCTTCCTTTCCGTCTTCGGCCTCACCCGACACCTCAAAGTGCGAGTGCGCCTTAAACAAGAGCAACCGCAGAACGCAAGGCGGTTGTCATCGACAATAGTTCATTTTCTCGGTCTTAATAGCCCTGAGGGCACGCATGGCATCAGCGAGGGCCTGCCGTTCTACATATCCGTCTGGGCTGTTAATCAATTCTTGCAGGCGGAAAAATATAAAAGTCTCAGCGGCTTGAACGCGCTCGGGCAACTTCAAGGGGTCGGCTTCGAAAAGCGCAGCCTCGAACTTGGCCGGTTGCCGTGGTCGGCGAACAGCTTGAACGACGCCTACAGGAAGGGTCCTCAACGTAAGCACCCACAGCATGAGACATACGTACCACTCATGGCTGGACGCCGTAGGCACTCCAGTTTCCGTACAGCAAAAGCTGATGCGCCATGCGGACATCCGTACCACCATGAATGTTTATGGTGACATGGTGACCAATGAAATGTCAGTAGCGTCTGCGAAAGTAGCCCGCTTGGCCATCAACGGCAGGTGAAACGGCAGGTATGACGGGTTAAACCTTTAAATTGGCGGAAGCGTGTGCGAGTCGAACGCACCGGCGACGGGGTGACCCGCCGCCCGCCGGTTTTGAAGACCGGGGGGATCACCGGACCCCATGCGCTTCCGAAAGCAGTTTCTGGTCTCCAGCTGCACACAACAACGCCACGGATCCGCGCGGATTTTCGCGGATCAGAACCGGGTACACAAGCCCCAAAGTAGATCCGTGTCAATCCGTGCGAATCCCTGGCTCGATCTGCCTTAGTTTGCGCTCTTATTTCGGCTGGGGCACGATGCGCAAATATGGTTTTGGCGACTTCCATCCGCCAGGATATTTCTGCTGCGCTTCATCGTTCGAAACCGAAGGTAAGATGATGACCTCGTCACCCTGCTTCCAGTTCACCGGCGTGGCAACTTTGTGCTTGGCGGTGAGCTGCATCGAATCGAGGACTCGAAGCACTTCGTCGAAGTTACGGCCGGTGCTCATGGGATAGCTGAGCTGGAGCTTGATTCTCTTGTCCGGACCCACCACGAATACGGTGCGCACGGTGGCGTTGTCGGCGGCCGTGCGTCCTTCGGACGTATTCCCGCTTTCGGCCGGCAGCATGCCATAGAGCTTGGCGATCTTGAGTTCGGGGTCGCCGATCATCGGATAATTCACTTTGTGGCCCTGGGTCTCCTCGATGTCCGTCGCCCACTTGCCGTGACTGCTCACCGGGTCAACGCTGAGCCCGATGATCTTGGTGTTGCGCTTGGCGAATTCCGGCTGGAGCCCGGCCATGTAGCCGAGTTCGGTAGTGCATACCGGAGTAAAGTCTTTCGGATGTGAAAACAGGATCGCCCAGCCGTCGCCGATCCATTCGTGAAAGCGGATCGTGCCCTGCGTGGTTTCGGCCGTGAAGTTCGGGGCCACGTCATTGATACGAGGGACGCTGGGGGCGGCTACGGTTGCGGTGTCGGTGCTCATGTTTTTTCTCCTCAGTCGCTGATTTGGATAATCCCGGAGTGCCGGGATTTTGACTTGCTCCCGCCGAGACCTTCATTAAACGGGTGAGAATCGCGGAAAAAAGAAACCCACCCGATTTCGGCCGGGTGGGTATCGGAAAACTTGCTGCGCTACCCACACCCCGGCGTCCGTCGACAGCAACACAGGACCGCCAACGTGGAGCGCTTACCCATACAAACCCTAGAATACGCGGCCCCGGAAATTCAGTCAAACCGCGGCGAGAGAAGTCGTGTCCGAATTACTCGATTGCATTTTCTTTGCGTACTTTGCGGTTAAGGCGTTGATCTTGCTGCAAGTCAGGGCAAGATCTTGAATCGCAAGGTTCGCCAAGGAAGGCCGCAAAGAACGCAAAGGCCGCGGACAGATTGAACGCCACTTGACGAACGGCTGCACGCCGGTTTCGCAACTGGCGCTACAATAAATCGTTATGTCACCGGAACTTCGCCGCTTTTCTTTCGTGCAATTCGACGTCTTTTCTTCGCGCCCCTTCGAGGGCAACCCACTGGCCGTTTTTCCCGATGGACGCGGACTCAGCGACCAGGAGATGCAGGCCCTGGCGCGGGAGATGAATCTTGCCGAGACGACCTTCATCCTGCCTCGTGACCCGGCCACCGAACGCGAACGCGGGGTAAGGGTCCGCATCTTTACTGTTCAGCAAGAGTTACCCTTTGCCGGCCATCCCACGCTCGGAACCTCATTTGTGTTGCGAGGTTCGACCGGTGCCGGCGAAGTAGCCCTAGACCTGAACGTCGGCAAGGTTCCGGTCCGCTTCGAGGACAAGCTGGGACGGCCCGTCTTTGGCGAGATGACCCAGGTGGAACCGCGGTTCGGTCAGATTCACGATCGCGAAACCGTGGTACGCGCCACCAGTCTGCGCGACGGCGACATCGATCCGTCACTGCCTGTCCAGACGATTTCGACGGGATTGCCCTTTACGATTGTGCCGCTGCGAGGGCTGGACGTGATCCGCCGGCTGCAAGTGAATCTTGCGAGGTCGACCGAATACTTGCAGCAGTCGGGAGGAGGCACTTTTTTTTATTTCGTGACCCGCGAGACCGTCGATCCCTCGGCCCGGCTGCACGCCCGCATGCTGTTTTACGGAGGGGAAGACCCGGCTACCGGTTCTGCCGCTGGCTGCGCCGCCGCTTGGATGGTTGCGCATGGTGTGGCCCAACCCGACGAACATGTGCTCATTGAGCAAGGTGTCGAAATGCTTCGGCCGAGCCGTATCTTTGTGCGGGCTTCGCGCCTGGATAACAGAGTGGTTAACGTTCGCGTGGGAGGAAATGCTGTGGAAGTCCTCCGCGGAGAAGTTTTTTTCTGAGCCACTGCGCCCGATTGCTGCGAAAAAATATGACTATGCACAAGCGCGAATGTTTTTCAATGGGGCGAATTTACCATTGGCATCGGCGGCACTTTACAGCCGACTCTTCTGCCGTTAGCATTCTGTCTCGCTCTCAGTTTTCCACATCAACCAGGAAGCTTTTGATACGCTGGCGCCTTCATCAGGTTCAGGCTGCCATCTCGGAAGCAGGATTAAAGCCGGAATGAAGCCCAAACGAACCATTCTTTGCGTAGACGACAACGAACAGTCCCTTTCTATCCGCAAGGTCATGCTTGAAACCCGTGGCTACCGCGTAATCGCCTGCGCCAGCGGCGACGAGGCCCTAGAGTGTTTTAAGAAGGGCGGCGTGGATTTGGTGCTCACCGATCTGATCATGCCCGGATTCGATGGAAGCAAGCTCATTGACGCCATTAAGACAATCTCGCCTCAAACTCCCGCGATCCTGTTCTCCGGGAAAGTGAGAATCTACGATCGCGACACCCGCGCGGATGTCTTCCTGCCCAAAGGCATGTACGCGCCCGCGGAATTGCTGGAGCGCATCCGTGTGTTGCTGGTTCGCAAGCGCGGCCCCCATCGCGCCCACTCCAAGGCGCAAGCCGCCGGCCGGTTGGGCGCTGCCTGAGCGCTGTCCATCCCAGCTGCCCGTATCCAATCCAGTCCCGCGCCACACATGCTTCGTGTAATATCGATCAGTTGGATGCCTGCCTTCATCGAAGCCGTGGAACTGCGCAAGACCTACCGCGTGGGCAATATCGATGTTCCCTCCCTTCGGGGGATCTCCTTTAAGGTGCAAAAGGGAGAATTCGTCAGCGTCGTAGGTCCTTCGGGCAGCGGCAAATCCACACTCTTCTACCTGTTGGGCGGACTGACTCGCGCGGACTCCGGCCACGTTGTCATTGATGGAGACGACTTCGCGCAGCTCTCCGATGCCGAGCGCACCCGACTGCGCAAGCGCAAGATCGGATTCGTCTTCCAGAAATTCAACCTGTTGCCTACCCTGGATGCAAAATCGAATATTGATATTGCGCTGGATATCGCAGGGGCGAACGGGGCCCGCGATGCCGACTACTTTAATAAAATTGTGGGTCTCTTGGGGCTGGACAAGCGCCTCCGGCATCGACCCTCCGAACTCTCCGGGGGTGAACAGCAGCGGGTCGCGCTCGCCCGGGCGTTGATCAACAAGCCGGCCATTGTTTTGGCCGATGAACCCACGGGCAACCTGGATTCCAAGAACTCAGAGATCGTGCTGGCGATGCTGCGGCATTCCAACCGGGAGCTCGGCCAAACCGTGCTCATGATCACGCACAACCCGGAAGCCGCCAGCTATGGCGATCGCATCATCCACATGCGTGACGGCGAGATCGTTGCTCCGGAAAGGGACCCGCAATGGACCGGCCACTCAGCCTAGGTTCTAGAAGTCAATTGCAGGCGAAAGCCGAGGGCGGCGGTTCCCACGTGTGTAGTAAGGATGTACGAGCTGTTTCCTGACACTTCACCGTGAACACTGCCGAACTCATCTACGACTGGAACCGGATGGATGCTGCCAAGCTGCGACCGACGGGACCGGTGCTGCTTAACGACGAGACCCTGCGCGATGGTTTGCAGTCGCCTTCGGTGCGCGATCCGTCGATTGCAGAAAAAATTCAGATCCTGCATTTGATGGAAGCCCTGGGGATCAACTCGCTCGACATGGGGCTGCCGGGAGCGGGACCGCGCGCGGTTGCGGATTGTGAGGCGTTGGCCCACCAGATCGCCCGGCACAAGATGAAGATTCGCGCCAACTGCGCGGCGCGCACTCATGAAAATGATATCCGGCCGATTGCCGAGATCGTGCAGCGCACCGGCCTGAACATCCAGGCCGCGACTTTCATCGGTTCGAGCCCGATTCGCCGCTATACCGAAGGCTGGACGGACGACTTCCTGCTCGAGACCACGGAAAGGGCGGTGAAGTTCACTGTGGCGCTGGGCCTCGATTCCATGTATGTGACCGAGGACACGAGCCGCTGCGATCCGGCAATGGTCAAGCGTCTGTATTCGACCGCAATCAACTGCGGGGCGCGGGCCATCGTGATTTGCGACACCGCGGGACACGCCACGCCGATGGGAGCGTTCGCCCTGGTGCGCTTCGTCCTCGAAGAAGTGGTGAAGCCTTCCGGAGAAAAGATTCGCGTCGACTGGCACGGACATTGCGACCGCGGACTCGCAATTGCGAATTCGATGGCAGCGCTGATCGCGGGAGCGGAATGCGTTCACGCCTGCGCGCTCGGAATCGGCGAACGCGTCGGCAACACCCAGATGGACCAGATGCTGGTGAACCTGAAACTCATGGGCATTCCTCCCTGGGCTGAGCAAGACCTCACCAAGCTGAAGGAGTATTGCCAAGCAGTGTCGAAGGCCACGGGCGTCCCCATCCCGCCGAACTATCCGGTGGTGGGAGAAGACGCATTCCGCACCGCGACTGGAGTGCACGCGGCGGCGGTCATCAAGGCCTACAAGAAGAATGACATCGAACTGGCAAACGCCGTGTACTCCGGTGTGCCCTCGCAGATGTTCGGGCTGGAGCAGATCATCGACATCGGTCCGATGAGCGGCAAGTCGAATGTGCTGTTCTGGCTGGAACGCCACGGCGTGCCCGCAACCGATGACGTTGTGGAGCGAATTTACCGGTGCGCCAAAGGGTCGGACCATACCCTCACCGAGACCGAAATCCGCGAGTGTCTGAAGGCAATGTAGGCGTGGGCGTCCCGCTCGTGCTGGGCTGTTCCGGGCCTGTCAAACCCCTTAACCCCGCGCCCAGGACTCCGCAAAGTGCGATGCCAGGCGCGGCGGTCGCTAGTGGCGCCTCGTCTTACTCAGCTTCATCAGGACGATATCCATCGCCTGATTCCGGCGCGCTACAGCGACGATGGCGCGAGTGTACTGGCGAGGCTCACATCCGGGCTGACATCCGACCAACAGCACCTGCAAGAGCTTTTCCGCTCGAGGGCGCAACCAACGAACGGCGGCTGGGGGAAGCGAACCTGCTGCCTGGGGTGACCGTCCACGAACTGGTATTCGGAATTCCCCACTGGCACATCGTAAATGCCACCTTCACTCACGCACGTCCCGAAGGCAGCCGCTTCAATGGCCCGGACCGCGGGGCGTGGTATTCCGCATTCATGCTCGACACGGCGCAGGCTGAAGTTACGTTTCATTTTGCCCAAAGTCTGCGCGAGGTGAACTGGGAAGAGAGTGAAACCGCGACCTACCGCGAGTACCTGGCCGATTTCCGCGCCGGATTTCACGACATGCGAAAGCGTTCCGAGTATGCCGGCTGCCTGGATCCGGTGAGCCATGTTGAGTCACAACAACTGGCTCGCGAGCTTTTGAATCAGGGATCGGCCGGATTGATCTATCCCAGTGTTCGCCATCGCGGCGGCACCTGCCTCGCCTGCTTTCGGCCAGCGCTCGTGGTCAACGTTCGGAAAGGTTGGATAGTCACACTTGAGTTTTCCGACGCGTTCGCCGCACCCACGGTCCACATCGATAAGGGACGGCAGAAAACGTAACCACCGGTCACTGCTGCACGACGTAACGATTACTGACCCGCCGTAATCGATGGGCGTCCACGACGCCACCTCCAACATCCGGCATAGCGTTGTAAGATGGCAAATTCAGTTATTGGTCGTTGGTCGCTAGTCGTTGATCCTTACGTTTCCGCGACAGCGGCGATTGCACTCGCGGGTTGAAGACGACGCAGGCTACCGACTAATGACCAACAATTAGCGTCCAACGACTGACGGCCAACCCATGCCTCGATCGCAAGCCGAAGTATCGGAGCTGTTTCCTGGCGTGCAGCAGGAAGTGGCCCACCTCTGCTCGTTACCCGAAATTCGCTCGGCCTTTACCTGGCTTCGCGCGCAGGAACCGCAGTTCGCGCAGTGGCAGCTTGAGCTGGCGCGCATTGCTGCCCCTCCGTTTGGCGAAAGCGCCCGCGGCCAATGGCTGGCGGACAGGTTCTGCGAACTCGGGCTGGAATCCGTTCACACCGACGAGGTTGGCAATGTTTTCGGCACGCATGCGGGTTACGGACACGGACACGTCTCGCTCAGCGCGCACCTGGACACGGTTTTTCCCGCGGGCACGCCGTTGAACATCCGGCAACAGGGCAACCGATTGTATGGGCCCGGCGTCTCGGACAATTGCGCCGGAGTAACCGCGATGCTAGCCATCGTGGCGGCATTACGCGCTCTGGGTATCCGGCACGCATTGCCGTTTTTGTTTATCGGCAATGTGGGAGAAGAAGGTGAGGGCGACCTGCGGGGGATGCGCCACATTTTTTCCCAGCCGCGATGGAAGGATCAGATTCACTACAGCCTGGTGCTCGATGGCGCGGGTGCCGACACGATCGTGGCCGAGGCCCTGGGCAGCCGCCGTTTCGAAGTGATCGTGCGCGGCCCGGGCGGACATTCCTGGAGCGATTTTGGCGCACCCAATCCCATCGTGGTGCTGGCCCGGGCGATACAGGCGTTCGCGCAAACCCCGGTGCCGGCATCGCCCAAGACCACCTTCAACGTGGGCGTAATTCGTGGCGGCACTTCGGTGAATTCGATTCCGGAGTCGGCCAGCATGCGGGTGGACATCCGCTCAACCTCAATGGCGGAAATGGAACGTCTGGAACGGGCTCTGCGCCAGGCGCTCGACCAGGCCGTGGAACAGGAAACGCGGGCTACGGAGGCGCGCACGGCTTCGCGGCGGCGGCCCTTTGGACTGAGCTCGGAGGTGGTCGTGATCGGGAATCGTCCCGCGGGCGAGCTCTATCCGAATGTGCGCATTCTGCAGGTAATTCGGGCGGTAGACGCGCAACTGGGCAATGCCGCGCAAGTGCAGCGTGCTTCCACGGACGCCAACATCCCACTTTCGTTGGGACTCGAAGCCATTGCCCTCGGCGGCGGGGGCACCGGCGGCGGGGCGCACACCTTGCAGGAATGGTTTGACTGCAGCGGGCGCGAGCTTGGCCTCAAGCGCATTCTGCTGACTCTGCTCGGGCTCGCGGGAGTAGCTCTATGAAACTGGCAACCACCGTTTTCCTGGCGATGATTGCAAGCGCAACGACTGCGACGGTTAAAGCCCAGAACTTGCCGTCACAACCCATGGCCGATGTCATCTTTCGCAATGCGAACATCTATACCGGCGTGGTGGATACGTCTTCGTTTCACGCCATCCAGCGTGCGGAAGCCATGGCCGTTCGCGATGGAAGGGTTGAAGCTGTGGGCCGGAACGACGAGATCCTGAAACTGAAAGGGCCGTCGACCGAGGTCACCAACCTGGGCGGACATTTCGCGATGCCCGGATTCAATGATGCGCATATGCACCTGGCCAACGCAGGTTTTCAGCGGCTCACCGTCGACCTAATAGGAGTGAAGTCGTTGACTGAGTTTCGCGATCGAATCCGGGCGCGAGTGCAAAACGCCGGCCCGGACGAGTGGATTGTGGGCGGCGGTTGGGACCAGACTCTGTGGCCGGTGAAAGAACTGCCCAGCCGCTGGGACATCGATGAAGTAACCACCGATCATCCCGTATTCCTCGAACGCGTGGACGGCCACATCGCGGTGGCCAACACTCGCGCCTTGCAACTGGCGAGCATAACGGTCGCGAGCAGGGATCCGGCGGGGGGCAAGATCGATCGTGATACCACGGGCCAGGCGACTGGCATTTTGCGTGAAACGGCCCGCCTGGCAGTGACCGCGGTCATTCCCAAACCAAACCACGACAAGCGCCGGCAGGCTATTGAAACGGGCCTGCAGGAACTGGCTCGCGGCGGCATCACGTCGGCACAGGACAATTCCGATTCTGGAGACTCGAAGCTTTCCTGGGATGATTTCCAGATCCTTGAAGAGATTGAGCGGGAAGGTAAGCTCACCGCGCGCATCACGGAGTGGTTGCCGTTTAACGACCCCTTGCCCACGTTGCAGGAACATCGTTCGGCGCATCCACAGTCGGACAATCTGCTGCACACCGGCATGATCAAGGCCTACATGGACGGATCTCTGGGCTCGCGCACCGCCGCGCTGCTCGAACCCTACGCCGATGACCCGACCAATTCCGGGTTGCCACAGTATGAACAGGACGTTCTCACCAGCATGACGAAAGAGCGAGTGAACGCGGGATTCCAAATCGGGTTCCATGCCATTGGCGACAAAGGAGTGCAGATGGCGCTGGACGCCTTCGCAGCCGCCACCATGGACTCTGTGGGGACGGACCGTGTGGGGACGGGTCTCCGACCCGTCCAGGCCGAGCGAAGCTCGGCTAAGCTTGCGCCGGTCCCTGATCTTCGCCTTCGCATCGAGCACGCGCAAGTCACCAACCCCCAGCAGGTAGCGAAGTTCAAGCAGTTCATGGTCATTGCCTCCATGCAACCCAACCATCTGCTCACTGACATGAACTGGGCCGAAGCCCGGCTGGGTCCAAAGCGCGCGGCCCATTCCTATGCCTGGGCGGAATTTCTGAAGAAGGGAGTGCTCCTGGCTTTCGGGACTGACTATCCCGTCGAACCGGTCACGCCGTTCCGCGGTCTCTATGCTGCCGTAACTCGCAAGAGCGAAGATGGCAAGAAGGAATACTATCCCGAGCAGAAGCTGAACATGGAACAGGCGATCGCCGCTTACACCACCGGCTCGGCATTCGCCGAGTTCACCGAAAAAGATAAGGGAACACTCACTCCCGGCATGCTAGCCGACTTTGTAGTGCTGGACATGGACATTACCTCCGTGCCCCCGGAAAAGATTCTGGCAACCAAGGTGCTGCGCACGGTGGTGGGCGGGCAGACGGTGTACGAAGCCAAGTGATTCAAAAAATCTAAAATTCGGCAATCCAGGCAAGCTCCCGTTCATTTGTTACTCTAGCCCCGTGTCCCGCTCGCTCAAAGCCCACATCCTGCTGGTTCTGATCACGCTGATCTGGGGCTCCAATTTTGTCGTCATCAAGAATGCCCTGGCGGATATTTCTCCTCTGTTTTTCAACGCTGTCCGCATGAGCCTGGCGGCGGTGGTGCTGGCGGTGGTTTTTTACCGCGAGCTCGGTCGTCTCACTGCCAGCTCGCTGCGCTCCGGTTTGCTGGTGGGTGTTTTCCTCTTTATCGGGAACGAACTGCAGACGCTGGGCCTCAAATATACGACGCCATCAAAATCGGCTTTCCTGACCGGGGTCTCGGTTGTACTGGTCCCGCTACTGCTCGCTCTCTTCTGGAAACGCGGCCTCAATCATTGGACGGCTGCCGGCGTGGCTCTGGCGTTTGTCGGCTTGTATCTGCTTACGGTACCGGCGTCCGTCGGAGGCGGGCTCAATCTGCGGAGCATGAATCAGGGTGACCTGTTTACCCTGGGTGCAGCCGTGGTGTTTGCCTTTCACATTATTTTCATCGAACACGCAACCCGGACCCAGGGATGGCAGCAGATCACCGTTGTCCAGGTCGCGGTGACCGCGTTGCTGATGATCCTGACCGTTCCCGTGGCGGAGAAAGTCTACGTCCTGTGGTCTCCGCGAGTGCTCTGGGGAATTGGCATCACTGGGTTTCTTAGCCTGGCGCTGGCGTTCGCCATTCAAGCCTGGGCGCAGCAATTCACTCCGGCGACCCATACCGCGTTGATCTTTACCCTGGAGCCGGTGTTTGCCTGGCTCACGTCGTTCATTTTTCTGGGAGAACGGCTGGGCACGCGTGCCGGGGTGGGGGCGGCGTGCATTCTGGCCGGACTGTTGATTTCGGAGGAGAAGGCGAGCACGGAGTCGATGGCTGTTTCTCCGGATCATGCCGGAGTTCCAAGTCAGCACGGGTAGGGGCCGACCTTGTCCTGAAGCGAAGCCGAAGGATGTCCTTCACCCCCAGTGCCACCGCACCCGTAGGGGCAAGTGTCCTCACCTGCCCAGCGGCGCAAAGCTCCGCAGTCTGCCAAGATCCGCAAGTTCTTCGGCGAGCCTTGCTCGCCCGCCCAGACGGGGTCGTCCGGGCCTACGTGGCTCGTGGCCAGTCGCAACACTTTTCCTGGAATCGGCGTCTAACTCACTGTGACTGCTGTGGGCGGGAAGGTATAATCTACGAGGCAGATCATCTTCGGAGGAAGTCATTATGAATCAGCGCGCAAGCGCTCTTTGGGTACGTTTGAAGGCGAACCGTCTTGCGTACAGCATCTCTATCCTGATCACGTTGACTGTCGGTATCCTGATCGGGACGGTGATCTCCTCTGGAGTGAGAGGCCAGGATAAGAAATCATCCTCCGATGTGGCCCCCTTGACCGTGCCTTCGCCGCAGGTGCTCTCCAACCAGTTCTCGCAGATCTCCAAGCAACTCGAGCCCAGCGTAGTCAACATCAACACCGAATCGACCGTCAAGACACCCCGCCGGCGCCGTGGCGCTCCCAGTGGTGACGATGAAGCGAATCCATTCGACGATTTCTTCGACCGCTTTTTCGGCGGTCAGGGCGGCCAGGGTGGTCCGGGTGGGGGTTCTATCCGCGAGCGTTCCCTGGGTTCTGGGGTAATTGTCGATCCCAAGGGCTACATCGTGACCAACCGGCACGTAGTGGAAAAGGCGGACCGGATTCGAGTGAGGTTGCAGGACGATCCGCCGGGATTGCTGCACGATGCCAAAGTCATCGGATCGGACCAGGAAACCGATCTGGCCGTAATCAAGATTGAAAGTAACAAGCCGCTCCCCATCGCAAAGCTGGGCAATTCTGACAGCATGCAGGTGGGAGACTGGGTGCTGGCGGTCGGCAGTCCGTTTGGATTGCAGGAAACCGTGACTGCGGGTATCGTGTCGGCCAAAGGCCGCAACATTGTGCCCCAACGTCAGTTCCAGTCGTTTATCCAGACCGACGCCGCCATTAACCCGGGCAATTCCGGAGGTCCGCTGGTGAATATGACGGGGGAAGTGATCGGCATTAATACCGCGATTCTTACCGATACCAACGCCTACGCCGGCGTGGGATTTGCCTTGCCCTCGAATACCGTGGCGCAGGTTTACAACCAGCTGGTCAGTCCTGACCACCGGGTGTCGCGCGGTTCGATCGGAATCCTGTTTAATGCGCTGGACAATCCTGCCATCGCGAGAGTGTATGGAACCGGCTCGGGCGTGACCATTTCGGACGTGACCCCGGGCAGTCCGGCGGAACAGGCCGGCCTGAAAGTGGGCGACACCATTGTCGCGGTAGACAGCAAGCCGGTGAAAAACGGCGATGAGTTGGTCGCCGATATCGCCGCGCGCAAGCCGGGTTCGAAAATTGTGGTCGGGTTCATCCGCGACGGCAAGAGGCAGGAAGCCACAGCCACCGTGGCTGACCGGGCCAAGCTGTTTGCGGCACGCCTGGGGGACGACGATGAAGGCGGCCCTGACAGCGGACCCAAAGAAAGCAAACTCGGCGTCAGCGTCCAGACCCTGACCCAGGAGGGCGCAGATCGCCTCGACGTCCCCGCCGGCAAGGGTGTCATTGTGAAGGATGTGAAGGCGGGATCGTTTGCCGAGGATGTGGGCTTGAGTCGGGGCGATATTATCCTCGAAATTAACAAGCAGGCAGTGGACAACGAGGAACAGTTCAACCGCGTCTCCGGCACCTTGAAAAGCGGACAGGATGTTGTCTTCCTGGTACGCCAGAGGGGCGCCGGCCGCCAGGGCGGAACTATCTTTCTGGCCGGTACACTTCCGTAACCTGAAGCTGGCAAAAGGGGGCTGGCACCGGAGTCGGGGATGGTTTACCCTGCCTGATCGATCAGGAATGGTTGGGGTCGAGCAGGGAGTTACTTCCGGACCACGATCTTGAGACTTAACGGCTCCATTTCGACAGCGTGGTTGAGCACGGGATGCGCTGTTCTCCTGGCTTGGGGAACGGTTTTGGCGCAGACGCGCAGCAGGTCTTCAACCCCAGCCGAAACCAAGTCTGCGGCGAAATTGCAGAAGGTGTCTGCTCATTCGACTTCCCGCAAGAACAAGAAATCACGTAAGAGCGCAAGTTCGCGCCGCGGGCAGCAGAAGATCGATCCCACGCGTGCCCGCGAAATTCAGGAAGCACTGATTCGCGAGCACTACCTCGACGGCACCGCCTCCGGAACCTGGGACGCGAAATCGCAGAGCGCGATGCAGCGCTACCAGGCGGACAATGGCTGGCAAAGCAAGACGGTTCCGGATTCCCGGGCCTTGATCAAGATGGGATTGGGTCCTGACCATGAGCATTTGCTGAATCCGGAAAGTGCGATGACATCGCAACCTGAAGCACCCCACGCCGCGCCGATGCTACACCCGACCCCGGCGATGGCAAGCCCAACTCAGAAGTGACAGCCGAACCCGGACCTCAGACCTCGGCCACTACACCTAGGGAGAGCTGTGGCCGGCACATTGCAGCACCCCAAGGTATCCGCTCCACGGACCCACGGCATCCCGGTATTGGTGGGCCATAACCCTTGAGATTTGGTGCAAATGAGTTAAATCATGAATTGCCCAGGTCGCCAGCAACTCCGACAGAGTAACTACTCCGAGCGCAGGGTGTCGTCCACGCAGCTCGAGGTCCTTTTGCCGTAGATTCAACGCACGCAGTTCGGACAGGTTGTCTGACCGCAAACAAGCAAATTCATCCAATAACTGCTCCAGCGACTTATCTCGACTCTCTCGTTTCTGTCCCCAACGATCAAATGGCTCAAACGTCTGACTCTCGCCGAATTGCAACACCATCCTTGCCCGCGGCATCCAGTCAGTGCGTTCGCCGTGAATCAGATGGCCGACCACATCGAACGCGCGCCAAGTGTTTTCACCTTCATTTCGCAACGTCCACGTTTCCGGTAGATCACGCAGAAGAGCATTGAGAACAGCCGGAGTGCGAGTGAGCAGCAACATTGTTGGCTGCAAGTTAGGTTCCACATGCTCCCCGATTCGTAGAAGCAATTCTTCGAGAAACTCTGATTGTAGCTGTTCTCAAAGTGCAAATGTGACCGTCCTGCAACGACGCCAGACAGATGCAGGATTCGAATGTTGGGAGGGACACGATGCCTCATCAACTACTCATTGTCCCTTCATGTCAATGCGCCCGGAGATGACGTTTACGGAGGTCCGACAGGTCCAACGTCCGAAGTCTAGCGCCCGCCCTTCTTCATCTCTGGATTCGGAAAGTACGGCAATGGCTTGTCGCTGATGATGGCGCGAGGATTGTCATCGACCAGGGCCCGGGCCACGTCGTCGCCGCAAAGTTTAGCCACCTTTTCTCTCGCTGCGGAAAGCGACGGGGTGCGGTGCTTGGTGTCATGGGCGTCGGTGGCTAACACATGCACCGCGTCTCGTTCGAGCAGCCACTCGGCGGCGCGCGCGACTTTTTGTCCCCACGCTCCGGTCACCGCCGAGGCGGTCACTTGCACAGCGCAGCCCTGATCTACCCACTGCAGTACGCGTTCCTGGGTTTGTTGCAGAATGGGATTGCGCTCGGGATGGGTGATGACCGGCGTGATGCCGACGTCGGCCATACGGGTGAAGCACTCGTTGATTTGCGACGGGATGCTGTAGTTGCTCAGCTCCACCAGCAGGTAGTGGCTGTCTTCGATGGTGTAGCGTTCCGGCGAAATCAGGACTTCCCGCAGGTTGTCATAAGAAAGATGGAAATCGCAGCCCAGACTCAGTTGCGGAGACTTGCCCACCAGTACCTTGAGATATTCGAGGTTGCCCGCCAGATCATGCCGGTTATAGGGAAAGCGTTCGTTGGCGTGGGGAGTGGCCACAATGTGCTCGATACCGTCCTCCGCCGCCATGCGACACATTTCCAGCGACGTGTCCCATGACGTCGGACCGTCGTCTACCTTAGGCAGAATATGGCAATGGATGTCGATCACGTGAACTTCCGCGGGAAGGGCGTGAGGTGATTTAAGCAGATTTTGAGAGAAAGACCAAGAAAATGGAGTGCGCCCCGCTATTCTTTCTAAACTTTCGTCATCATGGTAACCCGCCATCCCTGATTACAAGACGCTTCGCAAGCTCGACATAACAGGAAAGGGCACGGCTTCAGCCGTGCCACAAGAAAGGCAGGGCTCTGACGGTTTTAGCCCCCGGGGTTCGCTCTTTGCGTCGCCTCAGGCGCTAAGGCGCATCGCGACACAGTTGCCAGGGCTAAGCGGCACGACCAAGGTCGTGCCCTCCCCCATAGGCGGCACGGACGTCAAATTGAGCCACTTACCGGGTGTCGCCTCGCAGATTCGACCACGGTCCCGCTATCCGCCCATAGTCAGCACGACACGGAAGCGGGCTCGTCCGCTGATCAACTGATCGTAGGCTTCCGCGACTTTTTCCAGCGATAGCGTTCGATCATGGGGCGACACGCCGGACAGAGAGCTGAATTGCAACGTGTCCTCGGAATCTTGGGCGGCGCCGGAAGGCCATCCCCGGACAGTTCTGCGGGCAAAAATGAGCTGCAGGGGAGTAATCGTAAGAGGCTCAGCGCCTGCCCCGACGATGACTACCTTGCCGTCCGGTCCCAGTCCATCAACCAGGGAGGAGATTGCCTTCGAATCGTGCGCAGTGGCGAGAATCACGCTCGCGCCGCCCAGGGCTTGCAAAGCGGCGGTTGGAACACCCGTATCTGTGTCAATGTAATGGTGAGCCCCTAGCTAGTTTTTTAGCCAGGGGTTCTTTGTCCTCGCCGCGGCCAATCGCGCCCGTGCGAAAACCCATCTGCCGTGCGTATTGAATTCCCAGGTGACCCAGGCCGCACCGATGCCCTGGACTGCTACCAAATCGCCGGCCCGCGCTCCGGAATGGCGCAGCGAGTTGAACACTGTGATGCCTGCACAGAGCAACGGCGCAGCTTCGTCCGCCGGGAGATCGTCGGGCATGGCCGCAACCGCCTCGGCCGGGGCCACTACGTATTCTGCGTAACCACCGTCGAAGCTGATTCCGGTAATTTTCTCGAACTGGCAGAGAATGAAATGGCCTCGACGGCAGAGGTCGCACTTAAAACAGTGTCCGCCATCCCAGCCGACTCCCACCCGCTGTCCGGGTTTCCATTGCGTAACGTCAGCCCCGACCGCATCGATGCGCCCGGCGATTTCATGGCCTGGGAACGCGCGGGTATTGCAACCCGGGGAAGCCTGACTGCTTTACGATGGCGTCGCTGTGGCAGACGCCACAGGCTTCAACCTTAATCCGGACCTGAGCGCGACCGGGCTCTGGAATCGGGCGCTCCACTACTTCGAAGCTTCCACCAGGTTTGCTGACTTGTGCATGCGATATCAGATGGGAGCTCAGGGGTCTCTGGTCCACGACACGGGAACAATTGTGAGGAACATCCCTATAGATGGGAAAGCCGGTCGTGGAGATGCAGAAATTGGGTGTTCAGACCCGATGGCCGCCAGAAGAGTGTGCCAGCCCGCTGGCTCACTTCACCCTGTCGAAGACCACGCGCGAGGAGATGGAATTCTCGCCGGTCTTGACGGTTCCGTCCGTCGTCCAGGTCCTGCCGTCGGCACTAATTGTGCCCGTGAACTTCGATTCTGTGGCTCCGCTTGAGCTCCCGGAATCATACCGAGAAGAACCGACCTTCTTCACCCAGACCTTCATGATCTCCTGCCCATTGGCTGACGGCCGGCACCGGCACTCCATCCATCCTGGACAAACTCGTATTGGAGATGCTTGTCGTTGCTCAGTTCGATGTCGTAACTGAATTTGGTGCCCTGACCGGAATCTTCGACGGTCACAACTTGGCTCACGACACCCTGGCTGCCGTGATCGTTACGCATCCGCCAGACGCCATAAATGGGATCCGCGGCCAGCGCCGGCAGGGCGGTTAGCAGCAAGAAGCCGATCACTGCACAACTTGCTTTTCATAAGGCTCGCCTCTGCAACTTCTCTAATGCCAACCTGGGAAAACTCTTCTCAACCCTTTAAGGATAACGCGTCTGAATAAACTCCCCGATCGATTGGTAAGCCTTCGTCAAGGTCGGCTCGTCGGGCAGGAACACGATGCGGAAGTGGCGCGTGCCGGCCTTTTGGCCAAAGCCGGAGCCGTGGACGACCAGCACGTGCTTGGCCCGGCAGAGTTCCTTGACGAAGACATCGTCGCCTTCGGTGATGTCGATGCGAGGGAAGGCGTAGAACGCTCCGCGGGGAGACACACAGCTCAGGCGCGGAGTTGAATTACACCACTTGACGGTGAGATCGCGGCGGGCGCGGAGGTTATTGCGGACTTCCACGAGGTGGTCCTGCGGTCCGTCCAGCGCAGGCTTGATGGCGTACTGCGCGGGATGATTGGCGCACAAGCGCGCGCGCAGAAGGCGATGGATGCCCTCCACGTAGGGCTTTACAGCGACGGTATCGCCGCTGACCACTCCCCATCCGATGCGCCAGCCAGGCGCCAGATAGTTTTTCGAGAGTCCGCCGAAAGTCACAACCGGTACATCGGGAGCGATAGCCGCAATCGAGATGTGCTCTTGTTCTGTCTCATCCAGAATCAGCTTGTCGTAAATTTCATCCGCGAAGATAACCAGGTTGTTGCGTCGCGCCAACTCGGCCAACTGTTCCAACATGCGTTGGGAGCAGACTGCGCCCGTGGGATTATTGGGATTGATCAGGACGATAGCACGCGTGCGGGAATTGATCTTGTGCTGAATGTCGATCAAGTCAGGCTGCCAGCTATCGTCTTCGTTCAGATCGTAAGGCGTTACCGCCATGCCGAGTTTGCCCAGCACCGCGGAGTAGAGCGGATAGTCCGGGCGGGGCGTCAAAATGTGTTCGCCGGGATTGATCAGCGCCGTAAGGCATATATCCACCGCTTCGCTGGCGCCCGAAGTCACGAACGCGTCTTGCACCGTGGAAATGCCCTTGCGCGCGGCTTCGCCGCGAATTGCTTCCAGGGCTTCCGGGAGGCCAGAGGACGGGCCGTAGCCGTTCTTGCCATCCCGCATCGCCTCGTAGACAGCTTCGATCAGATGCGGCGGAGTCTTGAAATCAAAAATATTGGGATCGCCGACGTTCAGATATAGGACCTCGTGGCCTTGACGTTTAACCTCGTCGGCAACCGACGCCAGATCGCGTATGGCGTAGCGGACGTTGTCGAGACGCTGAGCGGCTAAGACTTCGCGAGTAGGTGTGATGGGCATAGTTTTTTGTAGCGCCGCCGTCTCGGCGGCTGTGGTGCTGGCGTTCCGCACGCCACGCCGAGGGCGGTACGCCCTCGGGACAGCGGACCAGAGACCAGCGCTACTTTGTTGGCTCTAATCTACGCGATCGATCTGCGCTTTCTGCAGGCGGTCGGAGTAATCCACGTATACCGCCTTCCACTCGGTGTAGAAATCAATCGCGCCCATGCCGCCTTCGCGGTGGCCGTTGCCGGTGGCCTTCACTCCTCCGAAGGGTAAATGCACTTCGGCTCCGATCGTAGGCGCATTGATGTAGGTAATCCCAGCATGCAGGTCGCGCATGGCAACGAACGCCTTGTTTACGTCCTTGGTATAGAGAGCGGACGACAGACCGTACTCGATACCGTTGGCGATGGCGATGGCATCTTCCAGATCTTCGCAGGGGATGATGGAAACAACCGGCCCGAAAATTTCTTCCTGTGCGATGCGCATCTTGGGGTCGACATCGACGAACACCGTCGGCTCCATGAAATAGCCGTACTGGTATTCGCCCTGGTCGAGGCGGTGGCCGCCGCACTTCATCTTCGCGCCCTCGGACTTGCCGATTTCCACGTAGCTGAGATCGGTCGTGAGCTGGGCTTGGTTGATAGCAGGACCCATCTCGGTGTTCTCGTCGATGCCGTTGCCGACTCTCAGCCGCTTGGCGCGATCGACATAACGCTCTACGAACTCGGCGTAAACGCCTTTCTGAACGATGATGCGGCTGGTAGCGGTGCAGCGTTGGCCGGTGGTGCCGAAGCCGCCCCAGAGCCCGCCTTCTATGGCGAGGTCAAGGTTGGCGTCGTCCAGCACGATCATAGGATTCTTGCCGCCGAGTTCCAGAGAGCAGTGTTTGAAACTCTTGGCGGCCGTGATGCCCACGATACGCCCGACTGCGGTAGAGCCGGTCAGCGAGATGGCGCGGACTTCAGGATGCTCCATCAGCGGCCCGCCCACCTGGGGACCGAATCCGCTCACGATATTGATCACGCCTTTTGGGACGCCGGAGTCAGACAACGTCCGCACCAGGTTGTACGTCGACAGCGGCGTATCCTGCGCCGGCTTGATCACGCAGGTGTTGCCGCACACAATCGCGGGAAGAATCTTCCACGATGGAATCGCCATCGGGAAATTCCACGGAGTGATCATGCCGCAGACTCCGATTGGAGTCCGCACCGCCATAGCAAACTTGTTGGGCAGCTCTGAAGGCGTGGTAGGCCCGAACATGCGGCGGCCCTCTCCGGCGAAGTAGTAGGCAGTGTCGATGGCTTCCTGGGTGTCGCCGCGGGTTTCCTTGAGGATCTTGCCCATTTCGCGGGTCATGTCGCGGGAATATTCTTCTTTACGTTCCAGCAGCATCTCAGCGGCGCGAAAGGCGATTTCAGCACGGCGCGGGGCCGGCACCAGACGCCACTTGGCGAAAGCGTGGCTGGCGGCTTCAATCGCGGCGTCCACGTCTGCTTTGGCGGATTTCTGGAAGATGCCGACCACGTCGCGAGTATCGGCGGGGTTGCGATTTTCAAAAGTCTCTCCGGTCGAGGACTCGACCCACTCGCCGTCGATGAAGTTCTTGTAAAGCTTGGTTGTGGTGCTGGTGCCGAGCATGGCTGGGCTGGTCAGAGTATCGGTTGCCATAAGTCTCCTCGATTACAGGGAAAGAATGCCGCGAGCATCTATGCTACAGGTGGGGTTGAGGGTGCGGCAAGCGGCGGCCGTCGACGGAGGTTGGACAGCGCGATGCCGACCGTCTCCTGGCGGACTACGAAAAAACCTACAAGAAATTCGCGAAGCAGCCCGAACCGCGGATGACGGACGTGAAGTACGCGATCGACCTGTATCCGGGGTCGCGAAACATGACCATGCGGCCAGCAGACATCGTCAATCAGATGCCGAAGCCGCTGACCGAGGTCCATTTCACGCTGTCCAACGACTACCAGACCACGATCGAGATACCGGGGGCTAGGCTGTCCCAGGATGACAAGCGTTTGCACTACCAGGTTTACGCTTTGACCACGCCGATGCAGCCGCCGAGTCGCGAGTGATGCAGTTCACCATCAAGACCCGGGTGCGGGGCTTTGAGAACTCGTTCACCAACCGCGCGGTGCTGCCGAACGGCACTTTCATTCATAGCCAGATTGTCCCCCAGATCGGGTACCAGACCGGCAACGAACTGGACGACAAGAACAAGCGCAAGCGCTTCGGGCTCAAGGAAAAAGACCTGATGCCGGCGCTCGAACAAAACTGCGATGCCGACTGCTGCGACAGCTATATCAGCAATAACTCCGACTGGGTGAATGTTGAAACCGTGATCAGCACGTCGCCCGACCAGATTGCGATAGCTCCGGGCTCGCTGCAACGGGAGTGGAACGAGAATGGACGCCGCTACTTCCAGTACAAGCTGGACCATTCCGCGCTCAACTATTACTCATTCCTGTCCGCGCGCTACGAGGTCGCGCGGTCCGAGTGGAACGGCGTCAAGATCGAGGTGTACTACCTCAAAGAACAACCCTGGAATGTGCCGAAGATGTTGAACTCAGTGAAGAAGTCTTTCGACTACTACACGAAAAATTTCGGACCTTATCCGCAGAAAGAGGCGCGCATCATTGAGTTCCCGCGTCTTGCCGCCTTCGCCGAGGCCTTTCCTGGAACCATGCCGTACTCGGAGTCAATCGGATTTATCGCCAGCATCGAGAAGCCCGATGACATCGACATGGTCTCTTACGTGGTCGCCCACGAGATGGGACACCAATGGTGGGGTCATCAGGTGGTGGGAGCGAACATGCAAGGGGCCACGTCGCTAGTCGAAACTCTGGCCCAATACTCCGCCCTGATGACCATGGAAAAAGAGTATGGCCGCGACACCATGCGTAAGTTCATGCAGTACGAGATGGATAGCTACCTGCGCTCGCGTGGCGCCGAGCAGCTCAAGGAGCGTCCGGTGTTGCGGGTGGAGACGTCGCAGGGATCCATCCACTATCGCAAAGGCAGTGTGGTGATGTACTACCTCCGAGAAATGATCGGAGAGGAAGCGGTGAACCGGGCGCTGCGCAAGTTGCTGAACAAGTATGGTTACCAGCCGCCTCCGTATCCCACGTCGTATGCGTTGGTGGATACGCTCCGGGAGGAAACGCCGCCGCAACTGCAATACTTGCTTCAGGACCTGTTTTATGACATCACGCTATTTTCCAATCGGGCGGTAACGGCGACTGCCCGCAAAGGGCCTGACGGCAAATATCAGGTCAGGGTCGAAATCGAGACGCGCAAGTTCAAAGCCGACGAAAAAGGCAACGAAACCGAAGTTCCGGTGGACGACTGGATCGAGGTAGGAGCTCTGGCCGCTCCTGAGAAGGGCAAGAAGTACGGCAAAGTCCTGCACCGAGAACGGGGGCACATGACCACCGGAAAAGCCAGCTACCGTTTCACGACCGATGAAAAGCCGGCCAAAGCCGGAATCGATCCCCTGCTGTTGTTGGTCGATCGCGTCCCGGACGACAACCTGGTTGAGGTCTCGGTCGAACCGTAGAAGGGACTATCTCATCATCTGGCGGCGATATGACCCACCGCCCGCGATCGCTCCACTGACCTCCACTAGTTTGTGAGATTAGTTCGAAGCCCGTCCCGTTGCGTTAAGCTCGGCCACCCTCCCCCGCACCTCAGGACATGACCGCCGGAGGCGTGACCCAAGGTAATCAACTCTGCCCCGCCAGTTATGCTTGTGATACTCTCGCAAATACCCCATATTCTTAAGGTTTGACTGGCTCCGGTGGCCTTTGTGTCTTCTTCGAGTAGCAAACCTGGAATCCATGTAGCGTGGAAGACAGTCACCTACCGTAGCGTGGCTTTGGGAGTGCTTTTCGCGGTGATCGTGCTTTCCATAGGGATGAATTTTGCCTTCCCGCAGTTCACCCAAAAGGGAATGAAGTCGGTCAGCAACCTCGGCGGCAGTTTGTTAGAGGCCATCGCGGGAGCGGGAGGGAAGGTCAAGTCCGGCTCCGTAAGCTCGCAGCAAGCCCATATCACGGCTCTCGATGGAACGGTTCGGGTGAAGAAAGCCAGCAGCAACAGCTGGGTGACCGCCGATTACAATGTGCCGCTGGAAAAAGGCGATGTGGTGCAGACCGGCTCGGAAGGCATGGCCAAGATCGTATTCAGCGATGGCACTAATTACACGGTGAAGCAGGATTCGCTGATCGTGATTGAGGAAAATTCAGCCAACGAACAGCAGCAAACCAACGTCTCGGTGGCGGTGAGCACGGGCACGGTGGATCTCTCGACCGCCACCTACGTCCAGGGGTCGAAGTCCCAGGTCATCGTGGCCGGAGCCACAGCCTCCCTGGCGCCAGACAGCGCGGCCATGGTGCACAACGACCCCAAGGCTGACCAGCACGAGATTCTGGTGAAGAAAGGTTCCGGAGAAATCAGCCGTAACGGCGAGGTCGTGCACCTGGCCGACTGGGAGAAAGTGGCTTTCCAGTCGCAGTCTCCGCGCATGGCGAAGGTGAAGGAGATCGGGCCACCGACGCCGATTTCGCCGGCCAACATGATGCCAATCTTCACTTCAGGCGTTTCCAAGCCGGTAGAGTTTTCCTGGACCGCGATGACCAATGCGGTGGGATACCGGCTGCGCATTTCACATAATCCGTATTTTTCTTCGACCATCGTGGATCGCAGGGTAAACACGGCCGATGTCATCGTCTCCGGTTTAGGCGAAGGGGCGTATTACTGGCTGGTCCAGTCCTACGACGCCGATGACAAGGAGTCGGTGGAAAGCCAGAAGAACCGGTTCACCATCATTCCCAAAGGCCAGAACACAACCGCCATCAACCTGGAACTCGACCCATTTATGCAGCACGGTAACGTGATTGAGCTGACCGGAAAGACCGAGACCGGCGCGCGCGTGATGGTCAACGGGCGCGAAGTGCCCGTGGTTGGCGTCGATGGCAGCTTTCACTACTTTATGCCTCCCCTTCCGCCGGGCGAGAGTCTGATCACGATTACGGCGCAGAATGCCAAGGGCGGGGTCAATACCGTCCAGAAAAAGATCGTGATCCAGTAGAGGCGGCCCCGGGGGGACGACTTCCCGAGGTACTGGGACTTTGGTTTGAGGGCAAGAAGGGGTTCTTCCCATAGAATTATGGACACGGCCCCCCATCCGCACAGAAGCAACCGGGTTCGCCCGGTAATGACGGCGGTTCGAGAGAGCTAAATCGCGTATGTCATCCAACGGATTCCATTCATCGACGCGCCTGCACAACCTGAGATCGCTGTTCAGCATTTTTTCCAGCGACCTTGCCATTGACCTGGGGACGGCCAACACCTTGGTGTACGCTCGCGGCAAGGGCATCGTGGTCAATGAGCCCTCCATCGTCGCCATCAACAAAAACACGGGCGAAGTCGAAGCCGTGGGCAAGGAGGCCAAAGAGATGCTGGGCCGCACGCCCGGCAACATCGTGGCCATCAAGCCCATGAAAGACGGCGTCATCGCTGACTTCAAAGTTACCGAGAAAATGCTCAACTACTTCATCCAGAAGGCTCACAACCGCAAGATGCTGGTGCATCCGCGTATTGTGATCGGAGTGCCTTCGGAAATTACCCAGGTGGAAAAGCGCGCGGTCATGGACTCCGCCTATCGCGCCAAGGCCAGCGAAGTGTATTTGGTGGAGCAGGCCATGGTGGCCGCCATCGGCGCCGGGCTGCCCATTACCGAGCCCAGCGGCAACATGGTCGTGGATATCGGCGGCGGTACCACCGACATTGCGGTGATTTCACTCAGCGGCATCGTTTATTCCCGTTCCGTGCGCATGGCGGGAAATCAGATGGACGAAGCGGTGATGAACTACCTCAAGCGCAAATACAATTTGCTGGTGGGCGAGCGCACCGCCGAGCAGATCAAGATGGAGATTGGGTCCGCGTATCCGCTGGAAAAGCCGCTGACCATGGAAATCAAGGGGCGCAACCTGATCGAAGGCGTGCCCAAAACCATCACCGTGGACGACAGCGAAATCCGCGAGGCCCTGAGCGAGTGCGTTTCGACCATCATGAACGCCATCCGCGTGGCCCTCGAGCGTACCCCGCCCGAGCTTTCCGCCGACATCAGCGACCGCGGTATTGTTCTGACCGGCGGCGGGGCGCTGCTGAAAAATCTCGACAAACGTATTCGCGAGGAAACCGGCTTGCCAGTCTCCATCGCCGACGATCCGCTGTGCAGTGTAGTGCTGGGCACGGGCAAGATGCTCAGCGACTTCAAGTTGCTGCGGAAAATTTCGATCGAATAGTTTCAAGTTTCTGGTTTCTAGTTTCCAGTGTGTTCAGTGGAGGACGGGCGTCCTCGCCCGTCCCGCGCCACTCTCCGCAACGATCCATGGTGCAGCCGGTGTTCGTGAAATCAGAAACCAGAAACTAGAAACTGAGTCATAGCGTCATGGAAAATCTGATGAGCCGCTACCGCAACGTCACCATCCTGGTAGCGATCCTGTTTGTGCAGGTGCTGGGGCTGGCGGTGCAGGTCAAACGGCGGTCCGGCGCCGACGAATCCACCCGAATCATCCGTATGTGGACGGTCAGCGCGGTCACTCCTCTCGAGAAAGCTATCGTCTGGTGCCAGAACGGTCTGGGCGGTGTCTGGAACAACTACATCTACTTGCGCGGCGTGCGGCAGGAGAATCGCGATCTGAAATTTGAAATCGAGCAGTTGCGGTTGGAGCAGGTCCGTCTGTCTGACGACGCCCAGCAGGCACGCCGGTTGCAGGCCCTGCTGGGCTTCAAGGAACAGTACATCGCAAAAACGGTGGCCGCGCAGGTCATCGGTTCCAGTGGCAGTGAACAGTCGCGGTCGGTCTATATCGATAAGGGCACCTCAGCCGGGGTCGAGAAGGACATGGCGGTGATTACCGCCGATGGCCTGGTGGGCAGAGTCTTGCGGGCGTTCGGATCGTCCGCCCAAGTGCTCCTGATCAACGACCAGAGCAGCGGAGTGGGCGTCATCCTGGACAAATCGCGCCTGCAGGGAGTGATCAAAGGCACCGCGGCGGGCGAAGTGATTCTGGAAAAAGTGATGACCGACGAACAGGTAGGGCTCGGGGAACGCATCGTGACCAGCGGCGGCGACCAGATCTTTCCCAAGGGTATTACGGTGGGGACCGTGATGAAGGTTTCACCGGGCGCGGACCTTTTTCTGAATATCCGGGTAAGACCGTCCGCCAACCTGAGCCGGTTGGAAGAGGTTCTGGTGATCACGAAAAAAGAGGATCGGGCGCCATCGGTGGCAGAGACTAATTCAGTGCGCGCGGTGGACATTCTGTCCCAGCGGCTGCCTTCAGTCCCGGATAAGCCCGCGGCAGACGCGAACCAACCAGCGGGAGCCGAGCCCCCCGCCACAGCCGCAAAATCTCCAATCGCTCCACCCAAGCCGCAGGTGAATGCGGGTGTGCACAATCCGGTGGGCAGCTCTGCGGGACAAGCAGTCGTGAAACCGGCAACTACGCCGCAGAAGCTGGCTCCAGCGGCCAAAAAGGCGTCCCCGCAGACAGCCAAGGCGGCAACCAGCGCGCCCGCGCCCTCAGAACCCAGGGCATCCGAAACTGAAACGTCGGAGGATAAACCGCACTAGCGTGCCTATCACCTACACATCTCAAGAGCAGGTAGAGGTCTACCGCTTCAGTGCTCCGGCGGCCATCCTCATTCCGCTGGTTGCTCTTTTTCTACAGGCTTTTCTGCCTCTCCAGCTGCACTTCTTTTCTCTCTTCGACCTGCCGTTGCTGGTGGTGATTTTCTTCGCCGTGGCGCGGCGAAGCCAGGTGGCTGGGTTGCTGACAGGGTCGCTGATTGGCTTGTTGCAGGATTCGCTTACTCATCAACCTATTGGGATGTATGGCATCGCGAAGACGGTGGTTGGGTTTGGCGCCTCGTCGCTGGGCGCAAAGCTGGACGTCGAGAATGTGGGGGCGCGCTTCCTGGTGACCTTGTTTTTCTATGCCGTCCACGAAGTGGTGTACTTCACGGTAGCGCGTGGCCTGGTGAAATTGAGCCTGCAGTGGAGTTGGGGACACGAGATTGGAGGCGCCCTGCTCAACGCGGCGACGGCGGCACTGCTGTTTACCTTGCTGGATAGGTTTAAGCAGAGAGCGTAGGGGAGTCGTCAGTCTTCTGTCGTCAGCACAAGAATCCAACCGTCTATGGCCTTGGGTTACCCACGGCAATAATCCCGCGGTACCAAACCAGGAATACAATGGAGTTAACTTCGATCCAGTCTCACGTCGTGCAAGGCAAGTTCATTGCCGAAATCGGTGTGATTAGCCGTTTCTGACGACCGACGACTGACGACCGACGACGAACCCATGTTTGGCCGCGACGAAAAAGTACCGGGGTCCCGCCTGACTGCGGTGCAATACATCATCCTCGTCATTTTTCTGGTGCTGGCCTATGGGCTGTGGCGGCTGCAGGTGGTACAGAGCGACTTCTACGCGGCGTTGGCGGAGAAGAACAAGACTCGCGAAGTTCCTATTCTAGCGCCCCGGGGCAAGATCCTCGACCGTGAAGGACGCACCATCGTGGACAACTACCCTTCCTTCACGGCTTTGCTGTTGCGTGACTCCACTCGCGACCTTTCCGGGGACGCGGACATGATCGCGCAGGGGCTCCATCTTGATCCCAAGGAAGTGCGGGAACGCCTGCGCAAATTCGCCGGCACTGCGCAATACCAGCCGATCTATCTCAAGGAAGACATCACTCCCGATGAGCTGGCTTTTATCGAGTCTCACCGCAACGAACTACCCGAGCTGGACACCATCATGGCGCATCGCCGGCTGTATCCGCGCAATGGTTTCATGGCGCATCTCGTAGGCTACGTCGGCGAGGTCAGTGAGCAGATGCTGAACCAGGCGCGCTGGGAGCTCTACAATCCCGGCGACGTGGTGGGCAAGTCGGGCGTGGAACTTCAGTACAACCAGGTGTTAATGGGGAAGAACGGCTCCCGGCAGGTTCTGGTGAACAGCAAAGGGAAGGAAGTCGGGGAACTGGACCAGAAGCCGGCAGTGCCCGGGCATAACCTCAAGCTGACGCTGGATATTGATCTGCAGATTGCGGCCGAGGAAGCCATGGGAGACAAGAACGGGGCCATGATCGCCATGGATCCACGAACCGGTGAAATCCTCGCCATGGTGAGCCGGCCAACCTTCGATCCCAACGATTTCGCGGTTCGCATCTCACGAGGCGAGTGGAACAAGCTGGTCACCGACCCTGACAAACCACTGCTGAACAAAGCCATTCAGGCGCAACTTGCGCCGGGCTCGACGTTCAAGATTCTTATGTCGGTTGCAGGTTGGCAGGAAGGCATCGCCCAAACTCTGAACGTGCACTGCAATGGCGGTGCCACCTTTTACGGCCGGCGGTTCGGCTGCTGGGTGAAGACCGGCCACGGCGCAGTTGACCTCACAAGAGCCATTTATCAGTCGTGTGACGTCTTCTTTTATACCCTGGCGGAAAAGCTGGGTATCGATCGCATTTCGAAATACGCAACCTCTATGGGACTGGGCCAGAAGACCGGCATTGATCTGCCGGAAGAAGCCAGTGGCGTCATGCCGTCGGAAGAATGGAAGATTCGCAATTTCAAACAGAAATGGTACGCGGGCGAGACCATTTCGGTCGGCATCGGACAGGGCGCTGTGGCCACTACACCAGTGCAACTGATGCGTGCGATTTCCGCCATCTCGATGGGCGGCCGTATGGTTGTGCCGCATGTTGCCAGCCCAAGCGGCCTGCCCCCGGAGTACCTCGAGACCCGTCACTATACGGAAGTGACGAATATCCCGATTGACCCGAACGGCTTCAATCTCATCACAGATGCGATGGCACGGGTGCTGCTGCCCGAGGGCACGGCGCCCTCAGCACACGTCCCTGGAGTCGATATAGCTGGAAAGACGGGATCGGCGCAGATCGTGTCACTTGCGGTCCGAGCGCTTCACCAGAACAACGAGGCGCTCAATCAGAATGGTTGGTTCGTGGGATTCACACCTCGGCGCAATCCGGAGGTGGTCGTCGCTGTGTTGTTCGAGGGTGGCGAACATGGCAAATTGGCGGCACGCCTAGCAACGCAGGTGATTAAAGCCTACGTGGACAAGCAACGCCGGCAACCCACCAAGGTCGCGAGTGGCGCCGGAAAGGTGGGCGTAGGTGCAGTCTGGAACGCTGGGCCCGGGGCGGACGATGACCTGCAGGGTGGACATTTCGATTTGGAAGTACCGAAGTCGCGTCTGCCGCTGGCGGTAGCTGCGCCCGGGTTGCAGTAGCGCCACCGTCGCGGCGGCTAGTGAGGGCGTCTCGCCCTCACACGTCGGGATGCAGGCATTTTGGTGGTGTGTGCAGTACCGCCCACGGGTGATGTTGAGGAAATAGGGTCTTTCGACTCCGCATGATCGCTCGCCAGCGAGCGCTCATGCTCCGCTCAAGATGACAGAGGGGGAGGAATCAGTAGCAACGGCTGACGACCGACGACAGACGACCAAAACCCATGTCCCGCTATATTTCATTTCGTGATTTCGACTGGTTGCTCTTTACCTTTGTCCTGGTGATCTGCGGACTCGGCGTGATGGAAATTCACAGCGCTACCCTGCATACCAAGTTCGCGGGTGCGCACATCCGGCAGATCTATTGGATCCTGGGCGGCGTTGCCGGCATGTTTCTGGTAAGCCTGGTGAACTATCAGAAGCTGCTCGACCGGGTGCATTGGCTCTACATAGCCGCCATCGTCTCCTTGATGAGCGTCATGCTCTTCGGTCAGAAGTTTCTGGGCGCCCGGCGCTGGGTGAAAATGCCGGGAGGAGCTCACTTTCAGCCTTCGGAGTGGGTGAAGCTGATCCTGATTCTGGCAATGGCCAAGTATTTCGCCGATCTGCACCAGAGAGAGCTCTCCTGGCCGGATTTCATGAAGGCTGGCGCGATCGTATTGGTGCCCATGCTCATGGTGCTGAGGCAGCCCGACTTGGGCACTAGCCTCACTTATCTTCCGATCGCGGTGATCGGCCTCTTTTTGGGCGGGGTTCGCTTCAAGCAGGCGGCTATTGTGACGATTGCGACGGCCCTGCTTTTGCCGCTGGCGTGGCATGCTTTAAAGCCCTACCAGCGCGACCGTCTTACCAGCTTCATGCACCCGGAGGCTGACAGCCAGGGCTCCGGCTACCAAGTGAACCAGTCGTTGATTGCGGTCGGATCAGGCGGCATCTGGGGAAATTCGGAGGGTTCCCAAACCCACTTGGCCTTTCTACCAGTCCCACAAACGGACTTTATCTTCGCCGCGTTCGCCGAAGAACATGGTTTTGTAGGTGCCCTGGCGGTAATGCTGTTATACTTTATAGTGCTGATGCGATTGACCCAGAACGCGCAAACGGCGCCCGACCGCGCTGGCACGTTCGTGGTGATGGGTGTGGTGGCGGTGCTTAGCTTCCACATTCTGGTCAACGTCGGCATGGTGGTCGGCTTTATGCCGGTCACCGGAATACCCCTGCCGCTGATGAGCTATGGCGGGCCTTCTGTCCTGTTTATGTTTCTGGCGTTGGGCATCGTAATGAATGTCCGCATGCGCCGTTTCGTGAACTGAAGCAGGAAGAGGAATGGCAGGGGGGTTAGCCCGCGCTTGCCATCCGCGCGGAAACAAGATTAATTACGATCGCCCTCGCGTAAAGAGGGCACACACCGGCTAGAAAAGCAGTTAAAGCCGGGCAGGATCAGGCAAAGGCGCTGCCAGGCCGGTAACGGCCCCCTCAGAGTTGAGAGAGCGGTCACAAACCTGGCGAAGCGCTAAAGCGATAAGTGCAAAAGATTCCTAAGCTTACGCAACGGATTCGG